>CABPXX010000061.1 GCA_902461475.1 uncultured Eubacteriales bacterium
TGCGATTTTTCCCCCCGTTTGGGGGCGCGGCGGCGCCCGCCAGTATCTCTCCTACAGCAAAACCCTGTTGGAGCGTGCCTTTGAGACCCAGTCTCCCAAGCTGGTAATTCTGGAAACCCTGTGCATCTACCGTCAAATTCCGGCCAAAACCGTGGTGATGGATGAGGTATCCCGGTACCTGCCCATTCTCCGCTACCACGACCGCTGGAAGACCATGACCCGGGAGGATTTCAGCCCCACCGACGGCAACAGCTACACCACCCCCTATAAGGGATACCGCCTGAGCAGTGCAGCCAGCAGTGCAGATGCCACCAACTACATGGCCTACACGGATAAAGCTGCATCCATCCCTGTGCTCAACCGTCTGTTGGTGGAGCAGATTCAGGAGCTGTGTGAGGAGCACGGCGCCAAGCTGCTGCTGCTGAGTACCCCCAGCACTGTCAACTGGAACTACCAGCGCCACAACGGCATTCAGGAGCTGGCGGACGAGTTGGGCCTGGAGTACATTGACCTGAACACCAAGACCCAGGAGGTCCCCATCGACTGGTCCAAGGACACCTTTGACCGGGGCGACCACTTGAATCACACCGGAACGGTCAAGGTCTCCCAATTCCTGGCCAAATACCTGGAAGGGACCCAGATGTTCTCTGATCGTCGAGGAGACAGCAAATATGCCAATTGGAACAATCTGCTGGAAAACTATGAAGCAGAAGTGGCCAAGGCGGCACCCAAATAACATAAACAAGCCCTCCTGCATAACGCAGGAGGGCTTTCCCTTTCACTGCCGATTTCTGGAGCCCAGAAAGCGCAGGAGATACAAAAACAGGTTGATGAAATCCAAATACAGCTGGAGAGCGGAGTAAATCGAGGCTCGCTCCAACAGCGCCACATCATGGCTGAAATACTCGTAGTTCTTCTTAATCTTCTGGGTGTCATAGGCAGTGGCACACAGGAAAATCACAAGCCCCACCATACACACCAGCCGCTCCATCGCACGGATATCAAAGAGCATCAGCACCAAACCGCTGATGACCAGGAAGATGAGCCCGCCGAAAATCAGAGGACGCAGACGAGATAAGTCCGTGTGGGTAAACCGTCCATACAGGGCAAAGCCACCGAAAAACAGGGCGGTCAACCCAAAGACCAAAATCAACGCCGCCACATCAAAGGCCACAAAAT
Source organism: uncultured Eubacteriales bacterium (assembly GCA_902461475.1). Classification (GTDB taxonomy): domain Bacteria; phylum Bacillota; class Clostridia; order Oscillospirales; family Oscillospiraceae; genus Enterenecus. The sequence goes on from CABPXX010000061.1 coordinate 1,180, forward strand.
AGACGGAGAATACCACGCCATTGAGGATGGAGTAGATGAAAAACAGGCCTCGGCTCACATGCACCGACTGCTTATGCATGCGGGCGGAGAAAACCAAAACCACGGCGATTTCCGCCACCAGCAGTATCATCAAAATGGAGGGTGTGGTCATCAGCAGCCATATCACCAGGCCGCTGGCAGCCATGTACCAGGCTAGCGCAAAAGTGACCATGAGCCCCAGGAACATCCAGCCAAAGGTGCGGGAAATATAGCGGTTGAGAGTCAGCCCTCCAGCTGCATAGCTGCTGTCAAACTCACTGGGGTTAAAAGAACCATACTGTTGCATATCAGGTCTCCCGATCCACTTGTTTCATGGTTTTCAAATTTCCAATTTTCAAACTGCGGCGGTCCAGCTCGGCCATCACATTCTCCAGAGGGATGTTCTGCTGGGCCATCATCACCATCAGGTGATAGATGAGGTCGGAAATCTCGCCCACGGTGTCCTCTTTGACTCCGTTTTTGGCGGCAATGATGGTCTCCGCACACTCCTCCCCCACCTTTTTGAGGATCTTATCCAGCCCCTTGTCAAACAGGTAGCAGGTATAGGAGCCCTCCTGGGGATTGGCCTTGCGGTCCAGAACCACCGAGTACAGGCTCTGCATAGTATCATTCATGGGAATCCTCTCCTTATCGTATTCCATGGTACAGGTTGATTATACTTCGATTTCTCGGAAAAAACAACTGGTGGCCCCGGTGTGACAGGTGGGGCCTTTGGGGGTACACAGATACAGCAGGGTATCGGTATCGCAGTCGGTAAATATCTCGTTGACATAGAGGAAGTGCCCGCTGCTCTCCCCCTTGTTCCACAGCTTTTGGCGGCTGCGGCTCCAGAACCAGGCGGTTTTGGTCTCCAGGGTCTTCTCCACCGCCTCCCGGTTGGTAAAGCCCAGCATCAGCACCTGGCGGGTGTCGGAATCCTGGATGATCACCGGGATAAGTTCTGACTTTTGAAAGAGCAAACCCAAATCAAACATGCCCCTCTCCCCTCTCTCGCACCGGGATATTCTGCTCCCGGAGATATTCTTTTACCTTGGGGACCGTGAGCTCCCCAAAGTGGAACAGGCTAGCCGCCAGGGCGGCGGCGCACCCCGTCTCCTCAAAGACCTGGGCAAAGTGGCTCAGCTCCCCACAGCCCCCCGAGGCAATCACCGGGATAGTTACGGCGCTGGTCACCGCCCGGATCAGTTCCAGGTCGAACCCCGCCTTGGTGCCGTCGGCGTCCATGGAGGTGAGGAGGATTTCCCGCCCCCAACTCCTGGCCCCGCTTGGCCCACTCCACGGCGTCCAGCCCGGTGGGAATGCGGCCGCCTGCCACCACCACCTCAAACCAGCCTTCTTCCCGGCGCTTGGCGTCAATGGCCAGCACCACACACTGGGAGCCGAAGAGCTGGGCGGCGTCGGCAATGAGCTGGGGATTTTTCACCGCCGAGGAGTTGACGGAAATTTTGTCCGCCCCCGCCCGCAGCAGGCGGCGGAAATCCTCCACCGTACGGATGCCGCCCCCCACCGTGAGGGGCACAAACACTTGGCTGGCGGTGCGCTCCACCACATCCTCCACGGTGTCCCGGGCGTCGCTGGTAGCGGTGATGTCCAGGAAGACGATCTCATCCGCCCCCTGGTCGGAGTAGTAGCGGGCCAGCTCCACCGGGTCCCCGGCGTCCCGGATGTTGACGAAGTTGACCCCTTTCACCACCCGTCCGTCCCGGACATCCAGGCAGGGGATGATGCGTTTGGCTAGCATTGGGCTCCACCGTCCTTCACGGCCTGAGCTAGGTCAATAGCCCCAGCGTAGTAGGCCTTGCCGATGATGGCCCCGTATACCCCCATGCGCTCCAGGTCCACGATATCCTGGTTACAGGACACCCCACCGGAGGCAACGAGCTGGCAGGACACCGCTTTCTGTAGCTGTTGCAGGCGGTCAAAGGAGGGGCCAGACAGCATACCATCTGTTTCAATATCGGTGAAAATAATGATCTTGACTCCCAGGCTCTCCATCCGTCGGGCAAAGTCCAGGTAGTCCAGCCCAGAGTCCACCTCCCAACCAGAGGTCTTCACCTTGCCGTCCCGGGCGTCAATGCCCACGGCGATGTGATCTGCACTATAGGTGGCGATGGCCTGGGCCACCAGCTCCGGGTTGGAGACAGCGGCGGACCCGATCACCGCCCGGGTCACCCCCAGGGCAAACACCGCCTCCAGATCTTCCATGGAGCGGATGCCGCCCCCCAGTTCCACCTGGAGCCCCAGGTCTGCCACCGCCTGCACCAGCTGGCCATTGCGGCGCACACCGTCCCGGGCCCCATCCAGGTCCACCATGTGAATCCATGTTGCCCCGGCCTCTTGGAAAGCCCGAGCCACCGTCACCGGGTCGGTGGCCACCTGGTGCACTGTATCAAAGCTGCCTTTGTAGAGCCGTACCACGGCCCCGTCCTTCAAATCAATGGCTGGTAAAATGATCATGGGTTCATCGCTCCAAAATTCTTTAGAATTTCCAGGCCCACATCCCCGCTCTTCTCCGGGTGGAACTGGGTGCCGAAAAAGTTGCCATTTTGCACAGCGGCCACCACTTCCATGCCGTAGTCTGTGGTGGCGATGACCTGGCCGGGGTCGGCTGCCCGCCCGGAATAGGAGTGGACAAAGTACACCCAGGCCCCTTCACTCAGCCCCCAGAACAGGGGCGATGGGTTGGGAAAAGACAGGCTGTTCCAGCCGATGTGGGGCAGATTGTAGTCGGTTTCCATGCGCTGGACCGTGCCGGGGATGACCCCCAGGCCGGAACAGGTCTCCCCTTCCTCTCCCTGGGCAAAGAGCAGCTGCATGCCCAAGCAAATGCCCAGTACCGGCTTGTCCTGTCCCATGCAAAGGATAGCCTGGTCCAGTCCGGTCTGGCGCAGCTTGCGGGCGGCATCCGGGAAGGCCCCCACACCGGGAAGCAGGATGGAATTGGCCCGCTCCAGCTCCTGGGGATCTCCGGTGATGCGGTTATTGAGGCCCACATAGGTCAGGGCGTTGGAGACGCTTTTCAGGTTCCCCACCCCGTAGTCTACAATGGCGGTATAGCTCATAGCGCTTCCTCGTTTCTCTAGAGTACTCCTTTGGTGGAGGTCACACCGCTGCCCACCACCTGGGCGGCCTCCTTCAGGGCCATACCCAGGGATTTGTACAGGGCCTCGGTGATGTGGTGGGCGTTGTCCCCGTACTCGCAGGTCTGGTGGAGTGTAATCCCTCCGTGGACGGCGAAGGCCTGCATAAATTCCTTGGTCAGACAGCTGTCATACCCTCCAATCATGGGCTGGGGCATGTTTACCTGGAACACCAGATAGGGGCGGTTGGAGCAGTCCAGCACCGTGCGGCACAGGGCCTCGTCCATGGGCACATAGGCAGTGCCAAAACGGCGGATGCCGTTTTTATCTCCCAGGGCCTGGCGGAAGGCCTGGCCCAGCACGATGCCCATGTCCTCCACCGTATGGTGGCCGTCCACATACAGGTCCCCCTCCACCCGGAGGGTGAGCCCCCACCCGGCGTAAAAGGCCAGGGCGGTGAGCATATGGTCAAAAAATCCGATGCCCGTGGACACGGACACTTCTCCCCCCTCCAGGCAAAGGGAGAGGGAAATATCCGTCTCCTTGGTCTTTCGGCTGATTTCTGCGCATCTCATGGGTCAGCCCTCCTTCTCAAAGCGCACCTGGATGGAGTTGGCGTGGGCGGTGAGGTGCTCGGACTGGGCCAGAGTAATAATCTCATCCTTCACCCGCTCCAGGTCCTCCCGGCCATACTCCAGCACGCTGGTCTTTTTCATAAAGGAGTCCACCGACAAGGGGGAGAAGAACTGGGCGGTGCCACTAGTGGGCAGCACGTGGTCCGGCCCTGCCATGTAGTCCCCCAGAGGCTCCGGGGTGTTGCCGCCCAGGAAGATAGCCCCGGCGTTGTGTACCAGCTCCAGCACTTGGCGGGGATTCTCCGTAACAATCTCCATGTGCTCCGGGGCCACCTGATCGGCCAGTTTTGCACAGGTCTCTAAGTCGGGGCAGACAATGGCGCAGCCGAAGTCCCGCAGGGACTGCTCCATGATCTCCCGGCGACTTAAATAGCCCAGCTGACGAGTGATCTCTTTTTGCACCGCCTGGGCTAGCTCCATGCTATCCGTGAGGAGCACCGCCGAGGCCAGAGGGTCGTGCTCGGCCTGGCTGAGCAGGTCGGCAGCCATGTGGCAGGGGTTGGCGGTTTGATCGGCGATGGCCAACACCTCAGAGGGGCCCGCCACCATGTCAATGTCTAGGTTTCCGTAGGCCATGCGTTTGGCCTCCGCCACAAAGGCGTTACCCGGGCCCACCAGCTTGTCCACCCGGGGGATGAAGCCCGCTCCATAGGTAAGGGCGGCCACAGCCTGAGCGCCACCCACGGCGATGCAGCGGTCCACCCCCGCCACCCAGGCGGCGGCCAGCACCACATCGCTGAGGTTCTCTGTGGGCGGGGTGACCATGATGACCTCTTCCACCCCTGCCACCTTGGCGGGAATCACATTCATGAGCACCGAGCTGGGGTAGGCGGCACGGCCACCGGGGACGTATACACCCACTCGCTGCAAGGGGCGGACCAGCCGTCCCACCTTGCCCCCGCTGGGGCTGTCCCACAGACGAAGGCCCATCTGCACCTCGCTCAACAGCTCCTGCTGATAGGCCCGGATGTGCTGAGCACTGCGCTGGAGGGCGGCCAGCAGGTCTGGGTCAATCCGTCCCGCCGCCTGCTCCAGCTCCTCCATGGACACCTCTCGGGGCGAGTTGCTGTCAAATTTCACGGAGTACTCCTCCACCGCCTCGTAGCCTCGGGCCCGCACATCTTCCATGATGGCCGCCACACTGCGCTGAATCTCCGCCCCCGTCTTGGCGGCACGGGAGCGCATGGACGCCAATTTTTCCTGTTCTCGGCCTTCTCCGGCCACCACCAATTCCAACATATCCGTCTCCCCTTTTCTCTCAAGTGCCGGACAGGTTGACCTGGCACTGCTGGATGAAGTCTAAAATCTCCTGTTTGTGCAGCTTCATGCTGGCGGTATTCACAATGAGCCGGGCAGACACCTGGGCCACATCCTCAATGGGGGTAAGGCCGTTCTCTTTCAAGGTGGCCCCCGTCTCCACGATATCCACGATGCCGTCGGCCAGCCCCAAGATGGGGGCCAGCTCCACGCTGCCCTCAATTTTAATGATGTCCACGTCCATCCCCTTGCGCTCAAAGAAGGCTCGGGTGACAGTGGGGTACTTGGAGGCCACCCGGCGGGTCTTATAAGTGGCGTAAAAGTCGGTGCCCTCTTTCACGGCCAGGGCAAACCGACACCGCCCAAAGCCCAGGTCCAGAACCTCGTAGAAGGCGCCGCCCTTTTCCAGAACGGTGTCCTTGCCCACAATACCCAAATCACACACCCCGTGCTCCACATAGGTGATGACATCGGGGGCCTTGGCCAGCACTGCATCCAAGGGGTAGTTGGGTACCGAGTGGATGAGCCGCCGTCCGGGATGGCGGATGGGGGTGCAGTCCAGCCCCATCTTCTCAAATAGCTCCACCGATTTATCTTGCAGACGCCCCTTGGTCAGGGCGATTCTCAGTTGCTGACTCATACCTCCAACCACCTCTCTCCGGAATTGTCCAGGCACAGCACTTGCAGTGCCCCCTTCTCACAGGCCAAATTCATGGTGCTGGACAGGGTGCGGCAGGGGGACAGCTCGCAGGTGCCGGCGGGCAGGCGGTCCATGACCTCCAGCGCCCGCCCCAGCAGGCCGCTCTCATAGTGGATGACGGTGCGCAGCTGGGGCACCTCTACCTCCAGACAGCCGCCCACGGCGTCCACATCCACGGCAAAGCCCGTAGCCTCTGCCCGTCTGCCGAACAGCTCCACCAGGTTGTCATATCGGCCACCGGACAGCACCGGGGCCCCTGCCCCGTTGGCGTA
>CABPXX010000062.1 GCA_902461475.1 uncultured Eubacteriales bacterium
TACCGCCTGAGCTGTGGGAGAGTTGCTGGCGGCCGCTGCCGCACACGTAGCTGGTGTATCCGGTGTCTTTCCAGATGAGCAGGGGGGAGATGGAGAAGTAGGACTCGCTGTCTCCCACCACTACCACGTCAATGGAATTGGGGGGCTCACCCTGGATGCCGTTGGCGATGACCTCCTCCATACCGGCGTCCTTGGTGTTGTTCTTGGGAATGAAGAGAAAGGACAGGCCGTAGAGGATCACCAGAAGCCCCAGGGCAAAGGCGGCAAGGCCCAAGAGGGTTTTTGCGATTTTTACCATGAGATTACCTCCGATTAAAAGCCTGCATAGATGGGGTCAACAGGGATGTAGCCGATGCCGTAGGCACCGAAGATGACCAGGAAGCAGATGGCCGCATAGTACACGGCAATGCGCACCGGCCAGGACTTGGACACCAGGGTCTCACCCAACTTGACGCCCCGCTCCTGCATAATGCCCACAACCAGTAGAAATACCAGGAAGAGCGCCACCAGAACGGTGTCGGGGCCGTCAATGCCGTAGGCGAAGAGATTGCCCTTGAGGATGGGGGAGAAGGACCAGTCGGTCACCATACGCCAGGCCATTTTCAGGCCATTTTTCAGGCCTTCCGCCCGGAAGAATAGCTCACCGATACACACCAGCACGCAGGTCCTCAGGGTCTGCATGAGCCGATAGGCCATGTGGTTGCGGTCAATGTGGAGCCGCTCGGTGACGGTGAGGACCAGAGGCTGTATCAGATTTCCCGCAAAGATCAGGGCGAAGTGGTACAGGCCGAAGAAGATGTAGTTCCAGGCCGAGCCATGCCACAGGCCGTTGCACAGCCAGACACACAACAGCGCCACGCTGCTGGTGAGAATGGGGCCGTAACGGGGGCCGAAGCGCTTTCTGGCTTTGGAGGTGAGCTTCTTCATGGGCTTGGACATGCTCACCGGGTAGAAGATGTAGTCCTTGAACCAGGTGCCCAGGGTGATGTGCCACCGCTGCCAGAACTCCGAGATGGTGCGAGAGAAGAAGGGGCGCTGGAAGTTTTCCGGCAGGGCTACCCCGAAGAGCTGGGCGCTGCCCAGAGCCACGTCAATGGTACCGGAGAAGTCCATATACAGCTGGATGGTGTAGCAGATGGCAGCCACGGCGATGATGGAGCCGTTGTACTGGTCGTAGTCGGAAAAGACGTTGAGAATGAAGATGTTCAGTCGGTCCGCCACCACCATCTTCTTGATGATGCCCCACAGGATGCGCTGGCCTCCCAGCAGGAAGTTGTTCCAGCACATGGGGGGCGCCTCCCACAGCCGCTGGGCGGTCTGCTCATAGCGGCAAATGGGGCCCTCCATCATCTGGGGGAAGAAGCCCAGGAACAGAGCCAGGCGGAAGAGATTGTGGTCGGCCTGAATCTTGCCCCGGTACACGTCAATCAGGTAGGACACAGCCTGGAGGGTGTAGAAGGAGATGCCGATGGGGAGCAAGAAGGAGGGCACCGGAAGAATGGCGGGCATGTGGAGGAAGCGCAGCAGGGCGTTTCCGTTGCTGAGAAAGAAGTGGCTGTACTTGAGGGTGAGGAGCAGGCCGATGTGAATGACCACCGCCAGCAGGATGATACCCCGCTGTTGCCGCTGAATGCCAGCACGGATGGCTTTCCGTTGGTCCGACTCCGCCAGTGCCAGCTTTTCCTTCCCGTTGCGTGCGGTCAGTTCCAGCCACAGCCCCAGGTGGTGAATGGACAGAGTGGAAAAGAGTAAGTAGACAATCAGCGACCCGCTCACCGCCCAGAAGAACGCATAGCTGGCCAGCAGCAGGATTACGCGGCGCGCCCGTTGCGGTGTGATGGCATAGAGCCCCACCGTAGCAGGGAGCAGGACGGCCAGGTACTGGGGGGAGAAGTAGGAGGCCATGTTATCCCTCCTCTTGGAGACGTTGAATCATGGCCCAGAGGTTTTGGGCGGAGTTGAAGTTGTGGGGAATGACTTCCACGGTGGGAACGGTGATGTCAAAGGCGTCCTCCAGCTCGGCCACGATGGAGATGATGTCCAGAGAGTTCAGGTGGTGCCCATCAATGAGGTCCTGGCAATTGGCAAAGTCCAGGTCGGGGCGAATTTCCTCCAAGATTTCCAGCAGTTGTTCCATGGTAATTACCTCATTTCTGTAGATTTGATGTATTGAGATGGTAGGTTTCAAAGTGGGGACGCAGCTCGTCCACCTGTCCGTCTGGATGGCGGTACAGGACAGCGGGCAGATCCCGGCTGAGGAATAGGGAAATACCCTCGGTCATGCAGTAGGCCCCCGTGCGCTCGAAGGCCAGCACATCTCCCACGTGGAGAGAGGGGAGGGGCAGCTGCTTGACCAGAATGTCATTGATGGTGCAGAGAGAGCCGCAGATGTTCCACGGCTCCACATTTCCCGGGGAATGGTGGGTATAGTGGCGAATGGGGGGCAGCTTCATGGCCATGGACTGGCCGTAGTACACCAGCTGATGCATACCGCCGTCTACAATGGCGTAGTTCTGCCTATGGTTGCACTTGGCATCCACCACCCGGGTGAAGTAGGTGCCACAGTGGGCAGCCAAGCTCCGGCCCAGCTCCAGGGTGATGGTGCCGGAGAAGGTCATATTTTGTAGCAGCTGGGCAAATTGCTCCAGGTACTCGTCTTCCGGAAAGTCATCCTCAGCGTAATAGCTCACCGGGAAGCCGGGGCCAAACTCCAACTCTTCCATGGGATGGCCCAGCAGCTGCTCCAGAGTCTGCAAAAACTCGTCCACCGTGGACAGCTCCCGGGTCAGACGCTTCACTGAGGTTTTCTGGGTGCCGGAGAAGTACTGAATGCCCTTGAAGTGGAGCAGTGGATCATTCTGGTGCTGGGTGAGAATGTCGATGATCTCGTCCTTTTCCAGACCAAACTGGTTGCCGCTGGTTAGACGCAGCAGCAGGGATACTGGGGAGCCGCTGTCCTGGGCGGTGCGGTGGATGAGGCGAAACTGCTCCATAGACTCCACCGTAAAGATGGCCGGAGAGTTGGGTAGGATTTCCTGGATGAACTCCGGGGTCTTGTACACCCCAGACACCACAAACTGGGACAGGGGCAGCCCATGTTCCGCACAGATGTGATACTCACCGGGGGAGCACAGCTCCAGCCGATCCACCAGAGGAGAGAGGTATCCAGCCAGGAAGGGATTGGCCTTGATGGCGTAGCACAGGCCCACTCCAGAGGGCAGTTTGGAACGCAGGTAGGAAACCCGCTGTTGCAGTGTTTCCCCGTCAAACAGGTACAGGGGGGTGGCATATTGCGTGAGCAGGGATTGCACAGCGATATCATCCACGGCTACCAGCTCCTTTCATCAGTAGGGTGCGGTCAATTTTTCCGTTCTTGTTCAGGGGAAACTGGTCCACCAGACGGAACACATTGGGAATCATATAGGGGGGAAGGATGGGGAGCAGCTGTAAGCGCAGCTCCTTGGACGTGAGTTCTCCTTGATAGAAGGCATACAGCCGATGCTTTTCGCTGTGGAACACGCAGCAGCACCGATGCACACCAGGGAGGTTGGACACGGCCCGCTCAATCTCCTCCAACTCGATGCGGTGGCCCATGTGCTTGATCTGGAAGTCCTTGCGGCCACAGAAGTGCAGCTCTCCCAGCGTGGAGTACCGGGCCAAGTCGCCGGTGCGATAGATGCGCTCGGGATAGCATGGGTTGAGGGGATTGTTGGGGAAGGCGGCGGCCGTCTGTTCCGGGTTGCGGTAGTAGCCCAGGGCCAGAGCCGAGCCTCGCACACACACCTCGCCTACCACATTGGGAGAAGTGACCAGCTGATCGTCCCCGTCCAGCAGGAACACGTCCTCGTTGGGGAACGCTTGTCCCATGGGAATGCCGTCGGGATAGGACCGCTCCCGGTCAATGATGTGGTATGTACAGTTGCAGGTGATCTCGGTGGGGCCGTACAGATTGACAAATTGGGCGCGGGGCAAGTGCTCCATCCAGATCTTCAGGTGTTTGGCGGGCATCACCTCGCCGCTGAACAGCACCTTGTTCACCGTCTCCGGTGTGCGATAGTCCAGACCGTGGACGGTGGTGATCAAGCACAGAGCCGATACCGCCCAAATCAAGGTGGTGGCCCGGTGTTCACACAAAAAGTCCAGCAACTGCTGGGGCTGGGAGAACAAAGGGCGGGGTACCAACACCAGGGTGGCGCCGGTGGCCAGGGCGGAGTAGATGTCTTTCACCGATACGTCAAAGTCAAAGGGAGCCTGGTTAGCAATGACATCCTTCTGGGTGATGGAGAAGATGGGACAGAAGTGGTCAATGAAATCCAGGGTGGAGCGGTGTCCCACCACCACAGCCTTGGGTACCCCGGTGGAGCCGGAGGTGAAGTTGGCGTAGAGGGGGGCGGTGTCCACATGGCGCTGCCGGATTTGGGCCAGTAGGGCACGGTCCACAGCGCTTTTCACCAGGTCCTGATAGAGCAGGATGCGGTGAGGCGGAAATACCTCTTCCAGGGCTGCCCGGTGCTCCTCGTCGGTGATGACAAAGGGCGCCTGCAACACCGATTGCATCTGCTGGAGCCGGGAAGTGGGAAGCTGGGTATTGAAGGATACGTAAAAACCGCCGGCATACACAATGCCCCAGAAGGCGCAGAGGTTTTCCACGCTCTTTTCCATATAGACAGCCACAGGCTGTCCTTGGGCTATAGAGAGGGCCAGGGAGGAGCCCACCCGTCGGCTGTTCTCCAGCGCTTGGGCGAAGGTAATCGACTGCCGCTCGTCCACCAGAGCTGGTTTTTCAGGGTACAGCTGTGCGCTGCGTTCCAGGTATTCCAAAATATTCATCATAGCGTATCTGTCTCCTATGAGGTGTCAGGGGGAACAGCCCCCTACATGCGTCATAGTATGGGGGATAAATCTTAATACTGCCATGGGTCTTTTATTAAGAATTCTTAAGGATGTGGAAACAAATTGTAATAATTACACCCGCTGGTTGCAGCCCTTACAGGGATGTGGTATAATGTGTGGAAAACAGCAACGGGCTAAAATCAGGCCCATTTATGCCCAATACGGGCGGCTGATTGGGAAAAATAGCAAAGGTTGTGAAGCATATGCAACAGCAAACGGAAAAGAAAGTCATGCTCTCCGGTATTAAGCCCAGTGGAGATTTGACCCTGGGCTCCTATTTGGGTGCCATTAAGAATTGGGCGGCCCGGGCTGAAGAATATGATTGTTACTATTTCATGGCAGACCTGCACTCCATCACCGTGCGTCAGAATCCCGCCGATCTGCGTCGGCGCACTTTGGAGCAGCTGGCCCAGTATATCGCTTGTGGTCTGGACCCGGAGAAGAACACCCTGTTCATCCAGTCCCATGTCCACCAGCATGCCGAGCTGGGCTGGGTGCTCAACTGCTATGCCATGTTTGGCGAGCTGTCCCGTATGACCCAGTTTAAGGATAAGTCTGCCAAGAATGCGGACAATATCAACGGCGGCCTCTTCACCTATCCCTCTCTCATGGCCGCGGATATTCTCCTCTATCAGCCTGACTATGTGCCCGTGGGAGAGGACCAGAAGCAGCACGTGGAGCTGACCCGAAACATCGTCCAGCGCTTCAACGGCATTTATGGAGATGTGTTTAAGATGCCCGAGCCCTACATTCCCAAGGTGGGAGCTCGTATCATGTCCTTGACCAACCCCGACTCCAAAATGTCCAAGTCGGAGAACGAGGACACCGGACGTGTGTGCCTGATGGATGACCCCACCGTCATCATGAAGCAGTTCAAGCGTGCCATCACCGACAGCGATCGGGAGAACTGCGTGCGCTATGACCCCGAGCACAAGCCCGGTGTGGCCAACCTGATGACCATTTACTCCTCCGTGACGGGTAAGACCTTCCAGGAGATCGAACAGGAGTTTGACGGCCAGGGCTACGGTGCCTTTAAGCCCGCCGTGGGTGAGGCCGTGGTGGAGTGCCTGCGTCCCATTCGGGAGGAGGCCACCCGCATCATGAAGGACAAGGCGTATCTGGAGAGTGTCTACCGTGACGGCGCAGAAAAAGCCTCCCGCGTGGCCCAGAAGACCCTGCGGAAGGTGTATAAAAAGGTGGGCTTTGTGGCCCCCTAAAGGGTTATGGTTTTTCCTCGTCGCCCCCTAGACCCAACAGCAGCATAAGTCCTAAGGTGATGACCAGTTCCAGGTTATCCCCCTCTAAAAAGAGAAAGAGCAGGATGAGCACCAGGAGAATGTCGCCCGTGTCGATGTTTTCCAGGGAGAAATGCTTTCCAAGCCCGTCTAATAGTTGCGTCAGGCCCCCGGATACCTCCCGAAAGATGGCGTTGTTGGCCGGGGGCGTTGGCTGGCTGTGGGGCCGCTCCCGGCGGGGCGGCTCCTGGGCAGGCTGGTCGTCTAACACCATCCAATCGTCATCGTGTAAGTAGTGGCTATACATGGTCATCCTCCTTTGCCCGGAATAGCTCCAGTCCGCTGCGGATGAGCACCGAGAGTTTGGCGATTTGGATGGCTTTGTCCAGCTTGGCGTACCGCTCCGGTTTCACAAAGGGCCGCAGGGCCTGGAGCAGAGCGGTGCGCCGATCGTCCTGTCTACCCATTTGAGAGAAGAGCTTGGCCGCCGTGGACAACATTTTAGGGTCCAGCTGCCCAACACTCCCCAAGAGCCCGGACAGATCAGAGGGGGCAGAGGGCGGGGAAGGGGCCGGAGCGGAAGCGGATGGAGAGGCGGAATTCTCGCCCCCCTCCAGAGATTTGGCCAGAGACATGATCTGTTCCATGGCCTGGGGATTGGATAAAATCCCTTCCAGTTTTTCTTCCCACTCCGCCATTGGCTCCCCCTCCTGTTTGTGGCTCTTGGTTGACAAGTTCACAATCCGCCTCCATGAGTTTGGCCCCTTCCGGGTCCCGCATCAGCTTGCGAACGGCGGAGACCAAGGAAGCGGAATCCCCTTGAGCGGCATGGTTGGCCGCCTGTTCCAGGTCGCCGCCAGTGCTCTTTTGCAGCATGGAGAACAGCTGTTGCGTCTCCGGGGCGTTACGCAGCTCTTCCAGCTTTTTTTGGTCGGACAGCAGCTGTGCGGCCTGCGGATTGTGGAGCAGACCATTCAAGTTTGCCATGGCAATTCCTCCTCTACGGCAGGG
>CABPXX010000063.1 GCA_902461475.1 uncultured Eubacteriales bacterium
CATACCGACGCCGACCGCCCCGGCGCATGGGCCGGATGAAGATCAGGTACACCACCAGAGCCAGGATGAGCACCACGGCCAGGATGACCAGCAGCTTCACCCACCAAAGGGCCCAGGTGTCCGAGATGACCTTCATGGTGTACTGGAAGTCCGAGCGGGCCACATCATCGGTGGCCACCATGTCCAGGGAACCGTAGTTGATGCCGTTGTAGATCAGGGAGACGCTGCCCACCACTTGTCCCTTTTGAATGGGGGCCTCCAGACTTTCGGGCAGGTCCATCACCAGCTCCGCCTTGGTGGGGTCGTATTCCGGCACCGTGGCCTCAATGGAGCCCACGGGCTGGACCAACACGTGGCCGGTGTCGGCAGACAGGGTGACGGGGACTTCCCGGATGACGTTCTCTGAGGTCTCGCTGAGCAGTGTGGTGCGAGTGAAGTTGTCAAAGGCCCACTCCAGCAGACGAGAGCTCTCGCTGAAGGAGTAGAAGTGCCAGTTGCCCGACTCGTCCTGGGCGTATTCCGAGCCCAGTACCACGCAGTAGAAGGTGCGGCCCTGCTCGTCGGTGGCGGCGGAGGCCAGACAGCGGCCTGCCTCCTCGGTGTACCCGGTCTTGATGCCGATGGCCTTGGAGTAGGTCACACCGGACACATACCAGTTGCTGATCAGGGCGTTGGTGCTGTGGAGAATCCGGGGCTCCGAGACCTTGTTGGTGGGCTCCAGGGTGTAGGTGGGGGTGGAGACGATTTCGCGGAAAATCTCGTACTCCATAGCGGCGGAGGCCATGAGGTAGATGTCATAGGCGGTGGTGTAGTGGTCGGGATCGTGGAGACCGTGGGGGTTGGCAAAGTGGGTGCCTGTCATGCCCAGGTCTTCCGCAGTCTCATTCATGCGCTCCACAAAGGCCTCTTCCGAGCCGCACAGGGCTTCGGCCAGAATGTTACAGGCCTCATTGCCTGACGGCACCAGATCGCAGTACAGCAGCTGCTCGATGGTGAGCACCTCGCCCTCCACAATGCCGGCGGTGGAGCTGCCTTCAGGCAGGGTCACCGCCTCCTTGGAGGCTGTTACCTGAGTCTCCAGGGTGAGCTCTCCGGCGTCAATGGCCCGGAGGACCACCAGGGTGGTCATGATCTTGGTGACCGAGGCGGGATATCGTTTTTCATAGGCGTTGTAGTCGTACAAGACCTCGTTGTTGTCCCCGTCCACCACAATGGCGGCGGTGCAGTGGGGCTGCGGGTCGTCCAGAGCGAAGGCGGCGGGCAGACACAGAGAAAGGGTGAGAACAAGAGCTGTGGCCAGAGCCGCAGCGCGGCGAATGTATTTTTTCATAGGATTCTCCAATCATCTATGTTATAATGTGGGGGCAGACGATGGGCTAAGCCCTGCTGTAACAGAAATACTATAGCAGAAATCGGACGAAAACGCAACCAAAGCCACGGGAAAAAAGAGGAGGTTCCGGCATGAAGTACATAGGCCGTATCCTTTGCCTGGTGCTGTGCGGGATGCTCCTGGCCACGGTGTCTGTTTGGCTCATGCGACAGGGGCGCATTGAGACCTTGGAGCTGCGCCCAGGCCCCCAGTCCGGGGTGGAGTTTACCGGACTGGACCGGGGCAAAGTGAACATCAATCTGGCCACCCAGGAGCAGCTGGAGGAGTTGCCTGGCATTGGTCCGGCACTGGCCAAAGCTATCGTGCGCTACCGGGACATCCACGGCCCTTTTGAGTACCCGGAGCACCTCATTGAGGTGCCGGGTATCAGTGAGAAGATGATGGAGACCCTGTTGGATTTGATTGCGGTGTAACATAGGGAGGGAATGACATGCCCAAGATACTGGTGGTGGACGACGAGCGTCTGCTGGTGAAGGGTATCAAATTTAACTTGGAAAATGAAGGATATGAGGTGGAGACGGGCAGCGACGGAGAAGAGGCGGTGGAACTGGCCCGGACCGGACGGTTTGACCTGATTATTTTGGACCTGATGATGCCCAAAATCGACGGTTTACAGGCGTGCATGAAGATTCGGGAATTCTCCAACGTGCCCATCATCATGCTCACCGCCAAGGGCGAGGATGCGGACAAGATTATGGGCTTTGAGTGCGGCGCGGACGACTACATCACCAAGCCCTTTAACATTTTGGAGCTGAAGGCCCGGATTCGGGCCCTGCTGCGCCGGGCTGGCACCTCCACCCAGCAGAAAAAGCATACCAACTGCCTGGTTCACGGGGCCATTACCCTGGATTTGGACCAGCGGGTGGCCCGTCGGGACGGGCATCCGGTGGAGCTCACCGCCAAGGAGTTTGACCTCATGGAGCTGCTCATGCGCAATCCTGGCCGGGTGTACAGCCGGGAAAACCTGCTGAATGTGGTGTGGGGCTACGAGTACGTGGGCGAGTTTCGCACCGTGGACGTGCACATCCGCCGTCTGCGGGAGAAGCTGGAGCCCGACCCCGCCAACCCCACCCACATCCTCACCAAGTGGGGCGTGGGCTACTACCTGAGCAGTGAGTGCCCATGAGACAGGTGTGGAAGCAGTGGCGGCAGCGGGCCCGCCGGGAGAATCGGGAGGTCAAGGCGGGAGAGGTCCCCTTCTTCCACAGCCTACAGGGCAAGTATGTGGCCACCTATCTGCTGTTGGTGGTGGCCATTGTGCTGGTGCTCAACACCTACCCTTTGATTATGGCCCAGAACATGGTGTTTTCAGCCAAGGAGGCCTCGCTGAAACGACAGGCCCTGGCCATCGGCAGCGCCCTGGCGGTGTCGGAGGTGCTCACTGAGGACGGCGTGGCCCAGGCTATGGAGCTGCTGGACGATATGCAGGGTACCCGGGTACTGGTGACCAACGAGTCCGGACTCATCCTCTATGACAGCTCTACCCTGGAAAAGCGCACCGGAGACTATGCCATCACCGCTGAGGTGGTCAAGGCCCTGCGGGGGGAGGACGTGTGCCGGTCCGAGTATCGGCAGGGGGCGTTCCGCACCCGTGTGGCTGTCCCCACGGTGTACCGTGGTGTCACCTTGGGGGCGGTGTACCTCTATGAATACGACACGGAGCAGGCGGAGGTGCTGCTGTCCATCCAGTCCACCCTGCGGTACATCTCAGTGGTAATCTGTGTGGTGGCTTTGGTGGTTGCCCTCATTCTGTCCAAAGCCCTCACCCGCAATACCTCCCGATTGCTTGGGGGTATCCGCTCGGTGCGGGAGGGCGAGTACAACCACCGCATCGAGGTAAAGGGCAAGGACGAGATGGCCCAGCTGGCCATGGAGTTCAACGAGCTCACCGACCGCTTGCAGACCATTGAGGAGGTGCGGCGGCGGTTTGTCTCGGATGCCTCTCACGAGCTGAAAACCCCCTTGGCCTCCATCCGGCTGCTGGCCGACTCCATCTTGCAAAATAGCTCGGTGGACATGGAGACGGTGCGGGAGTTCGTCTCTGACATCGGGGAGGAGGCTGACCGTCTCACCCGCATCAGCCAGCGCCTGCTGGCCCTCAGCCGCCTGGATGCCCGACTCCAGCGGGAGCGGGTGCCGGTGGACGTGGGCCAGGTGGTGGAAAAGGTGGGGCATATGCTGCTGCCTCTGGCCCATTCTGCCCAGGTGGAGCTGCGGTACCAGCTCCAGCCCCACTGCATGGTGCTGGCCACCCAGGACGACTTGTACCAGGTGGCCTTTAACTTGATGGAAAACGCTGTGAAGTACAATCAGCCCGGGGGCTCTGTCACCGTGGAAGTGGCCCGGGAGGAATACTGGATTACCCTGACGGTGCAGGACACCGGAGTGGGCATCCCGGAGGAGGATCTGCTGCGGGTGTTCGACCGCTTCTACCGGGTGGACAAGGCCCGGTCCAGAGAGGCGGGGGGCACGGGGCTGGGTCTGTCCATCGCCCGGGACACCGCCCGCCTCCACGGCGGCGATATCATGGCCCAGCGGGGGCCGGATGGGGTGGGAGCCCGGTTCACCGCCCGATTCCCCCGCATTGTAGAGGAAGGGGGAGAGGAGCAATGAGAGGGCGCAGAGTATGGGCGCTGACCTTGGGTTCGGCGCTGCTGGCCTCCCTGATGGGGTGCGGCGGACACCAGAGCCAGAGCGGCCTCAGCCTGTGGTATACCGCCGATTTGGACCACTGGGACAACGCCACCACAGCCCTGGAGTCCGTTCCGTACACCGGAGAACAGACGGTGCCCGCCCTCATGGAGGCCCTGCTGGAGGGGACAGGGGAGGACAGCAAGCTGGTCTCTCCCTTCCCCCAGGGCACCGATTTGCAGCAGTGGCAGCAGGATGGGAAGCGGGTGACCGTGGATCTGTCCTGGCCCTATGGGGACCTGGTGGGCATTGAGCTGACCATGGCCGACTACTGCATCACCCTCACCCTCACCCAGTTGGAGGGGGTGGAGGAGGTGTGCATCACCGCCAACGGCAGCCAGCTGCCCTACCGGGACCGACAGGTGTTCACCGCCGAAGATGTGATGTTTACCGGGGCGGAGGAGGAGCCGGTGGAAGTGACCGCCGCCCTTCATTTTAAGAGGAAGGACAGCCAGGAGCTGGGCTTTGAGTTCCGGGTGTTCCGCCTCATTGAGAGCGATTCGGTGGCCCAGGTGGTGGTGGAAGCCCTCATTGCTGGGCCTCAGGACGAGGGACTGGAGCGGATTCTGCCCGCTGACCTCAAGGTGCTCTCCGCCCGCCAGGAGGGCAGGGTGTGCTATGTGGACCTGTCCGGGGTGTTTTTGGAACAGGTTCCCCAGGAGGAGTGGCAGCAGCAGTTGGTCATCGACTCCCTGGTCAACACCCTGTGCAGCCTGGAAAATGTGGAGCAAGTTCAGATTTTGGTGGAGGGGCAGCCGCTGGAGTGGTACGGCGATATTTTGGTCACTCAGCCCACCCCGTCCAGCCAGCCCTCCCCAGACCCCAGTTGAGTTGACAGGGTTACTTCACTATGCTAAAATAACAAAGATTACCCTACCGTTTAGAAAGGAAGCGTTCCCATGAAATTTGATACCAGCTGTCTCCACGCCGGATATCGGCCCGGAAACGGAGAACCCCGCAACATTCCCATCATCCAGTCCACCACGTTCCGTTATGAGACCAGCGAGGACATGGGAAAGCTGTTTGATCTGCAGGCCTCCGGGTACTTCTACACCCGGCTGCAAAACCCCACCAGCGATGCCGTGGCCGCCCGCCTGTGTGAGCTGGAGGGAGGCTCTGCTGCCATGCTCCTGTCCTCTGGCCAGGCTGCCTCCTTCTTCTCTGTGTTCAACATCGCCTCCGCTGGCGACCACGTGGTGTCCTCTGCCACCATCTACGGCGGTACTTATAACCTGTTTGCGGTGACCATGAAGCGCATGGGCATCGACTTCACCTTCGTGGACCCCGACTGCTCCGAGGAGGAGCTCCAGGCCGCCTTCCGTCCCAACACCAAGGCCGTGTTCGGCGAAACCATCGCCAACCCCTCTCTGGTGGTGCTGGACATCGAGAAGTTTGCCCGGGTGGCCCACAAAAACGGGGTGCCCCTCATTGTGGACAACACCTTCGCCACCCCCGCCAACTGCCACCCCTTTGAGTTTGGCGCTGACATTGTCACCCACTCCACCACCAAGTACCTGGATGGCCACGCCAACGCCGTGGGCGGCGCCATTGTGGACTCGGGCAACTTCAACTGGGAGGCCCACACCGACAAGTTCCCCGGCCTTACCACCCCCGACGAGAGCTATCACGGTCTGGTGTACACCCAGGCCTTCGGCCAGGGCGGCGCTTACATCACCAAGTGCGTGGTGCAGCTGATGCGGGACCTGGGCGCCACCCCCGCCCCCATGAACTCCTACCTGCTGGGCATGGGCATGGAGACCCTGCCCCTGCGCATGGCCAAGCACTGTGCCAACGCCCAGGGCATTGCCGAGTACCTATCCAACCATGAGAAGGTGGAATGGGTGCGCTATGTGGGCCTGCCCGGTGACCCCTACTATGCCCTGGGCCAGAAATACCTGCCCCACGGCAGCTGTGGCGTGGTGTCCTTTGGCGTCAAGGGCGGACGGGCCGCCGCCGAGAAGTTTATGGCCGGGCTCAAGCTGTGCTCCATCGCCACCCACGTGGCAGACGCTAAGACCTGCGTGCTCCACCCCGCCTCCTCCACCCACCGTCAGATGAACGACGAGGAGCTGGTGGCCGCTGGCGTATCCCCCGACCTGATCCGGCTGTCCGTGGGCATTGAGGATCTGGACGACCTCATCGCCGACGTGGAGCAGGCTCTGGCGGGCGTATAAAGAGAGAAAGGAACGTGATTCCCATGGCAGAAAAGATTCAGGCAGTGGTTTTGGCAGCGGGTAAGGGCACCCGGCTGCAAACCGAGGGCATCGACCTGCCCAAGGTGCTGCGGGAGGCGGATGGAAAGCCTCTGCTGCACTACGTGTTGAAGTCTCTGAACTTCCTCCCCAAGGAGGACACCATTCTGGTGGTGGGCTGGATGGGGGACAAGGTGCGCGCCCGGTTCCCCGAGTATCCCAGCGTGGAGCAGGAGGTGCTCAACGGCACCGGCGGCGCGGTGCGCTACGCCGCTCCGCTGCTCACCGACCCGGACAGCCACGTGCTCATCTGCTGTGGGGACACCCCTCTGATGCGCTGTGAGACCTTTGAGAGCCTCATCCGCACCCATCTGGAAAGCGGCTGCGCCTGCACCATGCTCTCCGCCCACCTGGAGGAGGGCGGCAACTATGGCCGTATCCTGCGCAACCCCGACGGTACCTTTGCCGCCATTGTGGAGGCCAAGGACTGCACTCCTGAGCAGGCCGCTATCACCGAGGTGAACGTGGCCACCTATGTCTTCCGGGTGGGAGATCTGCTGGCCTGGCTGGACAAGCTCACCACCGACAACGCCCAGGGCGAGTATTACCTCACCGACGTGCCCGCCCTCATTGCCCAGGCCGGGGGCAAGGTGGCTCTGTGTGACACCTGCTCTCCTCTGGAGATGCTGGGCGTCAACACCGTGGAGCAGCTGCAGCAGGTGGAAGACGTGCTGCGCAAAGGCTGGTAAATATTATTTCGAGAAAATGCTCGCATTTTCTCGAAGGGGATGCAGCCCGCTGCATGCATAATTGGGT
>CABPXX010000064.1 GCA_902461475.1 uncultured Eubacteriales bacterium
GTGGTTGACGAAGGTGCGCCCCTCCAGGGAGATATTCTGGGTGGCGCAGATGCTGGCCACCGTGGGGTTTTCCAGGCAGGCGCAGGCCAGGAGGGCCATGTCATAAGCGGAAGAGTAGTGCTCCTCCTCGTTGAGGCCGCTGGGGTTGGTAAAGTGGGTGTTGCTCATGCCAAGCTCCCGGGCCTTCTCATTCATAAGCTGTGCAAAGCCCTCCAGGTCCTCCCCAATCCAACAGGCGATAACCTGGGCGGCATCGTTGCCCGACTGGAGCAGCAGCCCGTAGAGCAGGGTCTCCAAGGTCAGCTGGTCCCCCGCCTTGAGATAGAGAGAGGAGCCCTCTACCCCCTCCAGCCATTCCGGTTCCACGGTGATGACCTGGGACAGGTCGGAGGTCTCCTCCACCGCCACCAGGGCGGTCATCAGTTTGGTGATGCTGGCAATGGGTCGGGGGGTGTGCATGTCCTCCTCAAAGAGCACACGCCCGGACCCCGCATCCATGAGCACCGCCGACGAGGCGGAGGTGGACACCGCCCCCGCCGGGGCGGAGGTACCAAACAATAGAGTTAAGGCCACCAACAGGGCCACAATCTTCCTCAAAAAAGGTCACTCCCATCCAATGTATCAGATGGGAGTAGTATCACCTTTATTCTCCGCTCTTATCCGTGCCGGTCTTTTTGTCGATATATCCGGTGACCTTTTCAAACATCTCAGGCACCAGATCCACTACCCGGCCCACCGAGTCCCCAGCGGGAGGAGCCACGGGCAGCAGCCGCACGCTTCCATCCTTGACAATGAGAAAGGCCACGGGGGTGACGTTGACCCCAGCCCCGGCGCCGCCGCCGAAGTTCTTTTCCACGTTGGGGGTCTTGCCAAAGTCGGAGCCGCCAGTGGCAAAGCCAAAGGACAGCTTGGACACGGGGATGATGGTCACGCCGTCCGCGGTGACAATGGGCTGGCCCACCACTGTGTTGGTGTCCACCATCTCACGAATCCGGCTCATGGTCGTCTGCAACACTTCATTAATGGGATGCTTTTGTTCGCTCATGACTATTTACCTCCTTGGAGTGCTGGGTGCTTCCACCCTCTTCGGCCTTGATGGCCGCCAGTTTTTTGATATATCGCAGGGCAAAGCTGAGACACTGGCCCACGGTCAGGGAGAGCTCCGCCTGGGCCGACATCTGGGGCTCCTTTTTGTCGTAGTCCAGGTCCACCACAAATTTGTGGTCCTTCACCCGAAAGTTGCCGTCGATGAGGTTCCAGATGCCGCCGATGACCCCGTTGATCATTCCGTAGCCGATGGCAGTGGAGGCCGGGTCCTTCCCTGCCCAGATCAGGTGCATCTTCAGCTTACGCACAACAATCTTGCGCCGCAGCTCCCCTGCCGCTTCACAGATGAGGGGCAGATAGCGTTGGAACTTCTTCCACGAGCCGGGGTTCAAAAGGGTCTCCAGCAAATTCTGGTCTTTCTCTTTCTCCGGCTGGGGTGTTTTTTTCGGTTCCTTGGGCTGCTTTTTCTTTTTCTTGGGCCGTTTGGCGGGTCGGGGCACCACCGGAACGGTGATGGGCCCCAGCGCCAGGGCCAGCCGAACTCCTTCCTGGCTGTAGCTGGCCTTGGCCCGCACAGGCACCAGTAGGAGCAGCGCAAGGGCCAGGACCACACAGCCCAGTACAATCCAAATCATCATGCCTCACCCGAGGGTGCTTCCCCCTCGTTCTCCTCCTGCATCTTGGCGATGGCCGACTCCAAATCCAGGGTCAGCTGGGTGCCCTCCTGGCTGGCCGAGGGCAGCTCGGGCAGTTCGTCCAGGCTGGTCAGGCCAAAGGTGCGCAAAAAGTGGTGGGTGGTGCGAAACTGCATGGGACGGCCCGGGACCGCCAGCCGCCCCGCTTCCTCGATGAGCTTCCGCTCCAGCAGGATGCCCACGGTGTAGGAGCTGTCCACACCCCGAATCTGCTCAATGT
The DNA here is from genome assembly GCA_902461475.1 of uncultured Eubacteriales bacterium. Taxonomy (GTDB): domain Bacteria; phylum Bacillota; class Clostridia; order Oscillospirales; family Oscillospiraceae; genus Enterenecus. The sequence goes on from CABPXX010000064.1 coordinate 1,963, forward strand.
ACGCCCGGGTCACTGGCTGGAAGTAGGCCACAATGGCCAGCACCTCCAGGGCGGTCTGGGACAGCTTGGGGGGCTTGCGGTGCTCCAAGGTCTTACGGATGGGGTCTGCGTACTCCGGGGCAGTGCACATCTGCCAGCTGTGCTCGGTGCGCACCAGGCAGATGCCACGGCGCTGGTAGCGGTACTCGTCGGCCAGCTTCCGGCACACGCTGTCCACCGTCTCCACATCCTGCTCCAGGGTGGCGGCCATGCGCTCCACCGGCACCGGGTCCCCGGCTGCAAATAGGATTCCCTCTATAGTGCATTCCAACTCCTTCAATTCCATGCTCAGGCTCCTCCGTCCTCCGCCGCCTGGGGCTCCGGGTGGGTACAGGTCAAGGTGCTGTCCTCCCCAGTGCCAGCCAGATAAATTTGATTGGATTTACACAGCTCCAGCACCGCCAGAAAGGTGGCCACGATTTCCGAGCGGCTCTTGCTTCCCCGAAACAGAGCCCGGAAGTGGGTCACTCCCAGGGTGGTCAGCTGGTCTAAAATCCACCGGGCCTTGGTCTCCACCGGGTAAGGCTCTCGGCCCACAATGCCGTGAAAGGCCCGGGTGGGCGGCGGGACATTTCCATCCCCCCGCTGAAACAGACGGCGAAAGGCCTCGGTGAGGTCTGCCGGGTCATGCTGATAGCGATAGGTCGTCTCCTGAGGCAGAGGCTGGGGCTGGCCCACCAGGTAGTCTCGTCCGAACTCGTACCGCCCCGCCAGCACACCGGTGATGCCCTTGATGCGCTCATAGCTCTCCTTGTGCTGGTGCTCCTCCAGGGCCGCCATGAGCTGCTCCATCTCGCTCAAAGCCTCTTCGTCGTCGATGGAGAGGAGCATGCGGGTCTTGATATACACCAGGTGGGCAGCCATGATGACAAACTCGCTGGCCACCTCCAGGTTCAGCCGCTCCCGCTGCTCCATCCAATCCAGGTACTGGTCCAGAAGCAGGGTGATGGAGATGTCCCGGATCTCGATTTTGTTTTTGCTCAGCAGGTGGAGAATGAGGTCCAGAGGCCCGTCAAAGTCCTCCATGCCCTCCTGTCTTACTTTTACCACCTTGTCCAGATGGTATACCGGGACATCCATACTTCTCCCCCCTCCTGGGATGAAATCGAGATTATTATATCGAATTTCACACAAAAATACAAGGGCACCCACGGGTCAAACCCGTCGGTGCCCTTGGGGTCCATCAGGCTTTCGCTCCGGCCAGCTTCTCCAGGGCGGCTCGGGCCGCCATCTGCTCCGCCTCTTTCTTGGTATGGCCCTTACCCTGTCCGGCGGGGACGCCGTCCACGGCGGCCTCCATGACGAAAATCCGGGCGTGGTCCGGTCCAATCTCCCGCACCAGGCGATAGCTCACGCTCACTCCGGGCTTGCGCTGCACCAGCTCCTGCAAGGCGGTCTTATAGTCCCGGTCCACCGCCTTCTCCCGCTCCTTATCCAGGATAAAGGTGCGAATGATGCTCTCAGCGGCGGCCATGCCGCCGTCCAGATACACCGCAGCCAGCGTAGCCTCGGTGGCGGCGGCCCAACGAGCGGGACGGGTGCGCCCGCCTCCGGCGGCCTCGCCCTTGCCCAGCTTCAAATAGGCGCCCAAATCCAGGACCTTGGCCACCTCGTATAAGCTTTCCTCACACACCAACGCTGCACGGGTACGGGTCAGCTCCCCCTCCGGCATGTTGGGATGCGAGGAAAACAAATGCTGTGCCACCACAAGGCCCAGGACCGAATCCCCCAAAAACTCCAGCCGCTCGTTGCTGTTCACACCCTCCGAGCGGTGCTCGTTGGCGTAGGAGCTATGGGTCATAGCGTGCTCCAGCAGCGATAGGTTCTTAAACTGATACCCCAACTTCTCTTCCAAACTTTTCATACTACCCTCCACGGAAAAAGCCCCGCCAGTGGCAGGGCTTTCCCCAAATCAAATGACTTCTTACAGATCCAGATGCTCCTGCATGTACTTGTACAGGTCGCCCACGGTGACGATGGAGCTAATCTCCTCTTCCTCCATCTCCTCCATGCCGAACTCCTCCTCCAGAGCCATGGAGAGGTCCACCAGGTCCACAGAGTCCGCGCCCAGCTCGTCCACAAAGGCGGTATCCTTGGTGATGGCATCAGCGTCCACGCCAAACTGCTCGGCAATCAAGGCACACAATTTTTCAAACATACTTTTCTCAAGCTCCTTTTATGTTGCTTTGGTAACAACATAATAGGGGCTTGATGCGTCCCTGTCAAGTGTCTTTTTGACACTTTTTACTCCGCAGTCCCGTCTGTCTCCTGCTTTTTTGCCAAGCCCTTCACGGGCAGGCGCATGTACTCCACGTTTTCCGTGATATCCTCGATGATGCCGGACTTGCTGTACTCCATGGCCTGACGAATGGCGTTCTTCATGGCGTAGCCGTCAGAGGAGCCGTGGGCCTTAATAACCGGGTGGGAAATGCCCATCAGGGGCGTACCGCCCACCTCGCCGGAATCCATCTTCTTTTTGAACTCCCTCAGGCCGTCCTTCACCAGCAGAGCGGCAATCTTGGTCTTGAGGCTGGAAAGGAACATCTTCTTGATCTCCCGAGCCATGTAGATGCCCACGCCCTCCATGGTCTTCAGGAAGATATTGCCAGAGTAGCCGTCGGAGACGATAACGTCCACCGAGCCGGACACCGCCTCCCGGGCCTCCACGTTGCCCACGAAGTTGATACGGCCCTCGTCCGAGGCCTTTTGCAGCAGGCCATAGGCCTCCCGCTGCAAGTCGGTGCCCTTGGAGGGCTCCGCTCCGATGTTCAGAAGGCCCACCTTGGGCTCGGGGCGACCCAGCACCCGCTCGGCGTAGTAGCTGCCCATAAAGGCAAACTGAAGCAGGAACTCGGGGGTACACTCGGCGGTGGCGCCGCAGTCAATGAGCACCGCACCGCCGTTGCCCGTGGGCACCACGGGGGCCAGAGCAGCCCGGCGGATACCCTTGATGCGCTTGGTCATCAGAGTGGCGGCGGACAGCAGGGCTCCCGTGGAGCCGGCAGAGACAAAGGCGTCTCCGGTGCCGTCCTTGAGCAGGTTCAGGCCCACGGTGAGGGAGGAGTCCTTCTTCTCCTTGAAGGCGGTGGCGGGGTTGTCGCACATCTCCACCACCTGGTCGGCGTGGGTGATCTCCAGGCCCTGGGGCACTTCTGTGACTCCCTCCTTGTGCAGGGCCTCCAGGATCTCCTCTCCACGGCCCACCAGTACCACTTCTACGCCGTACTCGGCAATGGCATCCAAGGCACCTCGCACCGGTGCCTGAGGGGCGTTATCACCGCCCATGGCGTCTACAATGATCTTCATCTCCGGCCCTCCTTCTCGTTACAGCTTCTCTCGCAGGGCGTCCACCAGCTCCAGAGAGCGGCGGGACAGCTCTGCATTTTTGTTTCGCTTGCCCTTGACCTTGTAGTCCAGGGGCGGCATGATTCCAAAATTGATGTTCATGGGCTGGAAGTCCACCACGCTCTCGTTGCTCACGTACTGAGCCAGAGCGCCCAAGGCGGTCTCCCGGGGAAAGTCCACAGCTGGCTTGCCCAGCAGGCGGTTGGCCAGCTCCACTCCAGCCACAAAGCCGGAGGCGGTGGACTCCACATATCCCTCTACGCCGGTGATCTGTCCGGCAAAGCAGATACGCTCCTGACCCCGCACCCGGTAGTAGGCATCCAGCAATCGGGGGGAATCCAGGTAGGTATTGCGGTGCATGACCCCGTAGCGGACATACTCGGCATGGGCCAGGGCGGGAATCATGGAAAACACCCGCTTCTGCTCTCCCCACTTCAAATGGGTCTGGAAGCCCACAATGTTGTACAGGGTGCCCTGGGCGTTGTCCCGGCGAAGCTGCACCACGGCGTAGGGCTCCTTCCCCGTCTTGGGGTCGGGCAGGCCCTTGGGCTTGAGGGGGCCAAAGCACAGGGTCTGTTCTCCCCGTCGGGCCATGACCTCCACGGGCATACAGCCCTCAAACACCCGGCCGTCCTCAAAGCCGTGGACCGGGGCCTCTTCGGCCTGGCACAGCTCCTTCCAGAAGGCCTGGTACTCCTCCTGGCTCATGGCGCAGTTGATGTAGTCCGCCGTGCCCCGGTCATACCGGGAGGCAAACCAGGCGTGGTCCATGTCGATGCTCTCATAGGTGACAATGGGAGCAGCGGCATCGTAGAAATTCAAATACCCGCTGTTGGGGAAGAGCTTGGCAATCTCCTCCGACAGCCCCTCGGACGTGAGGGGGCCGCTGGCAATGATGACCTCTCCCTCTGGAATGTGGGTGACCTCCCCCTCCACCACGGTGATGTTGGGGTGACTGCGCACAGCGTCAGTGACCACCTGGGAGAAAGCCTCCCGGTCCACAGCCAGAGCGCCGCCCGCCTCCACACGGGTCTGGTCGGCGCAGCGCAGGATGAGGGAGCCACAGCGGCGCAGTTCCTCTTTCAGCAGCCCCACCGCATTCTCCAGCTGGTCGGAGCGCAGGGAGTTGGAGCACACCAGCTCCGCAAAGCCGTTGCTGTGGTGGGCGGGGGTCATCTTGTGGGGCTTCATCTCGTGCAGGGTCACCCCAATCCCCCGCTGGGCCAGCTGCCAGGCGGCTTCACAGCCCGCCAGGCCTGCGCCAATGATGGTTACATTCATAGTTCTTCCTTTATCTCAGGCCTCTTCCGCTTCTTTGGCGGCTTTGGCCGTGGTTTTCTTGGTGGTCGTCTTCTTCGTGGTGGTCTTTTTGGCCGTGCTCTTCTTGGCGGTGGTCTTTTTCGCCGTGGTCTTCTTCTTGGTCTCGCCCTCGGCCTGCTCCTGACCTTCCACCTGCTGGGCTACCTCGCCCTCTTCGGTCTTCTTGCGGAAGCCGCCTCGCTTCTCCTCTGGGAGGAAGTTGGGGCACTTCTCGTTGATGCAGAAGGGGCGCTTGTAGCCCCGGCCCGCTTTCTTGAACATGGTGTGGCCGCACTCGGGGCAGCAGTCCTTCACCGGCACGTCCCAGGTGCGGAACTCACAGCGGCGGCTCTCGTCCTTGCCTTTGTGGGGGGTGCAAGGTCCCCG
>CABPXX010000065.1 GCA_902461475.1 uncultured Eubacteriales bacterium
GTGCAGGTTGGTTCCGTTCATGCGGCTATATGCTTTAATTTTGAAAATTGCTATAAGCTTGTTTTCCTCCCTCCGTCAAGGCGTTGTGAAAAACTCCGTAATTTTTTCATACTGCTCCGTAATTTTTTATAAGTATCGCATAATTCCATCATCACTCAAGCTGCGCCACAATCTCCTCCAGATTCTCGGTAGTCACCGCCTGGTGGGATACCCAGACATATCGGTTTTCCAGTATCTCGCAGTTTTCCACCGGATCCCGTCCCTGTGCCAGAGGGTAGGCCAGGTCAAAAATGGCCTGGGCCTGGCCCTTGGCATCGTTGAGGACGGTGCCGGTCATCCGACCTGCCCGCACCGCATCCAGGGCCGGTTGGATGGCGTCAATGCCCACAATCATGGGCAGCTCCTCAATGCCCAGGGCGGCGTAGGTATCCAGAGCGCCCAGGGCCATATTGTCGTTGTTGCTGATAACCAGCTCGATCTGATCCCCAAACTCCTGGACCCACTGCTCCATGAGCACTCCCGCCTGGGCCCGCTGCCAATCTGCGGTCTCCCCTGCCAGCTTGTCCAGCTCAATGCCTGCATCGGTGATGGTCTTGATGGTGACTTCTGTGCGGATGAGGGAGTCCTGGTGCCCCTGCTCCCCCTCCAACAGCACGTATTGCAGCTTTCCGTCTCCATTTTTGTCCCAGCGCTCCGGCTGGTCCAGGTAGGCATCCACCACGACGCCTCCCTCCAACACGCCGGACTCGTCCGCTTTGGAGCACACGTAGTACAGCTTATCCCAGCGGCGCATGTCCTCTTCCACCGGCTCCCGGTTGAAAAACACCACTGGGACATCGGCCTGCATGGCCTTGTCCACAATACTGCCCGCCGCCGTGCGGTCCACCATGTTCACACACAGCACGTCAAAGTCCCGGTCCAAAAACTGGCTCACCTGGTCGTTTTGCAGGTTCTGGTTTCCCATGGCATCCACCACGTCCACAAACACCCGCACTCCGTGCTCTTCCTCGTACTCCTTGGCGATCTTCTCAATGTACTGGGGAATCTGGGCAATGAACGGGTCCTCCATCTGGTACACCGTCACCCCGATTCGCACCTGGTTGCTCTCCATTTCAATGCCCGAGCAGTGCCAGATCAGCAGCCCGGACAGCCCCACGGCTAAAATCACCAGGGCTATCAATACCTTTCTCATGTTTATCTTTTCCTTCCCTTTTCCTGTCAGAGCCCGAAGGGGAAGAGCAGCTGCTCATTTTCCCGCTCGTACATGGTCTCTTTGGTGATGACCCGGTACTCAATACCCGGAGCCTCCTGGGAGGCCCGAGTGCGCACCGCGTCCGCCGCCTGCTTTGCCGCCAGGTATCCCATGCCCACCTCGTTCTGGGCCACGATTCCCTGGATGATGTTGTGCTCCATGTGGTAGGCGATGCGGTTGTTCCCCCCGATGCCCAGCAACACCACCTCCTATGGGTGGCTCTCCAGGCGCTGTGCCGCATCCTCCAAGGGCTGTGTGTCCCGAGCCAGGACGGCGTCGTACTCCATCAGCTCTGACTCCTCTTCCCGCCCACTGCACACAGTGGCGCTTATGGGGTAGTCCTCCAACACGGACAGCACCCCTGCCTTCCGGTCCTGGATGCTCTGGCAGGGGCTGTCCGCCCCCACCAGCAGCATCTTTCCCTGTTCCACGCCCTGTGCCAGCAGCAGCTTGCCCAGCTCCTGACCCATGGCGTAATTGTCCGCCGAAATACACATCACGTCTCCCGGACATACCGTCCCCGACTCAAAACAGATGACGGGGATCTCCTTCTCGGTCTCCTCCACCACCTGGCACAGGGCCTCCTGGTCCGCGGCGGCGAGCAAAATGGCCTGGGTGTCCAACTGAGTCTCCCGGTCAATCATGGTCTCTTGCTCCTGAACGCTGTTTCCATCTGTCAAGGTAATATACATGACATCCAGGTTGTAGTCCTGGGCGGCCAGTTCAATGCCCCGGCGAATGTTCTCCCAGACCTCGCTGGACTGCCAGCGCACAATCACCGACAGCTCCACCGGCTCTGACAGGCGCTGTTTCCTTCTCAGGTTCCCCCAGGACACCAGCAGCACGCCGCACACCACCACCGCCAGAACCAGGTATCCCCAACTGTATTTGCGTTTTGTCTGCATGTCAGGTCCCCCCGTTCTCTTCGTCGTAGGGAATGCAGGGCAGGTGCGCCTCCACCACGGTCCCCCATCCCAATTTGCTGCGGATACTCAGGCCATACTCCGCCCCAAAGGCCAGGCGGATGCGCTCGTGGACGTTGCGCATGCCCAGGCCAGACCCCCGGGAGCCTGATTTCCCCTGTGTCACTTTTGCGTTGGGGTCCAGCAGCTTGGCACACAGGTCCGGCGGCATGCCGTCCTCGTTGTCCTGCACCGCAATATACAGCTGTCCATCCCGGATTTGGGAGCGCACGGTGATCTCTCCATCCCCGTCCGTGAACTCCATCCCGTGATAGATGGCGTTTTCCAACAGAGGCTGGATGATAAGCTTCACGGTGGACAGCTCCAGCACCTCCGGGTCGGTGTCAAAGGTGACGGTGAACTTATTTTTATACCGCACCTTCTGAATAGTGAGATAGCTCTTGGCATGCTCCAGCTCGTCCCCCACCCGAATGATGGTGCGCCCCTTGCTGAGGCTCATGCGGAACAGCCGGGACAGGGCCCCGATCATGTTCACCGACTCCTCCGCCCGTCCCTTCTCAATCATCCACACAATGGAAGAGAGGGTATTGTAGAGGAAATGGGGATTGATCTGGTGCTGGAGGGCGTCCAGCTCACTTTTGTGCTTGGAATCCTGCTCCTTCACCACATCCGCCATGAGCTTTTTCATCTCCTGGGCCATGGACTGCACTGTCCTGCCCAGCCGTTGAATCTCATAGGAGCCGCCGATGGCGATTTCTGCATCCAGATCTCCATTTTCCATCTTTTCCACCGACTTTTGCAGCTGTTCCACCGGGCGTGCAATCTGGGAAGACACCGACTGGTTGACCAGGATGATGAGGATGGCCAGACACGCCACGCCAATGAGGCCCACCAGCTGGATAAAGAGCACGTCGTCGGAATAGATACCCACAGGGGCCACCCGGACGATTTTCCACCCGGTATACCCCACCGTCTTGACGGTGATCACCGAGTCCTGCCCGTTCACCTTTCCAATGTAGTTGCCGTCCTCCTCCCCCACATAGGCCAGGCTGTCCTCTTCAAAGAGGTCAGAGTACACCAGCTGTTGGCGGGGGTGGTAGATCATCTCCCCGTCCTCCCCCACTAGGTAGACGTAACCGGAGTCCCCGTATCCGGCGTTGTTGAAAATCTGCTCGATACCGGAAAAGTTGATGTCCAACAGCAACACGCCCTGGCCCACCTGTCCATTCTCCGTCAGCTCCATCGCTCGGGACAGGGACACCACCCAGCGGTATCGGCAATCCGGGTCGTCAAACAGGTTCTGCACATGGGGCAGGGAGAAGTGAAAGTTTTCGATCTTGTCCAGAGCCTCCCGAAACCACGCCTGATCTTTCGCGGTCTGGGCCTCCTTCTCCTTGGCTGCCGGGGCACTGGTCAGCACGTTTCCCTCCGGGTCCAGAATGACAATGCTCACCAGCAGGGCCTTGTTGGCGTTGTACAGCAGCTCGATCTGCTCCCCAATGTCGTCCACCGCCAAGTCGTGCTTTTTGATCACCCGATAATAGGCTGTCTCAGACACCCGCATCATGTTTTTCAGGTACATATCCAGGTTTAGTCCAATCTGTTCCACCAGCCGGGTGTTGTTCTCCTTCATCATGGTTTCCGCCGAGGAGAAAAAGCCGGTGTACAGCACAATCCCCACCAGTGTCATAGCCACCCGGGTGATGCCGGTAAAGGCCAGATCGATGGTATACTGGATGTTCTTGCTGCGAAACCCCTCCAGCCAGTGGGTCAGTACCTGCTTAACCCTCCCCATCTTCACTCTTCTCCTTCATATAGCGGTACTTCATGGGGGAGACCCCGTACCGCTTTTTAAACACGTAGCTGAAATAGGCCGGTTCGCTGTATCCCACCTGTTGGGCAATCTCCCCCACCGCACTGTCCGTGTTGTCCAGCAGCCACGCCGCCTGGGTCAGCCGCACCTGGGTGAGGTAGTTGACAAACCCGCATCCCGTCTCCTGCTTGAACAGGGTGGAGAAGTGGCTGACACTCAAATGCAGATGGGTACACACCGACTCCAGGGACAGATTCGGGTTGCTGTAGTGCTTCTGAATATAGCTCTTGGCCTCCTCCGCCAGCAGCTGGGTGGCGTTGTTGCGCTTTTGTGCAATGGAGCGACTGATCTGCTGGCACAGCTGGATAAGGCGGCTCTCAAATACCCAGGGAGAGTTGAGATTTTTTAATAGCGTCAGTTCCACCAGCTGCTGGGACAGATCGTCGGTGTCCTCCAGCTCATAGGTCTTGATGACCCGCAGCAACTCGGTTGCCAGCTCCATCACCGACAGCCGGTACTGGGACACCGGCATTTTCTTGGCCCGCAGCACAGACAGAAAGTTGCGCACCGTCTCCTCAATCTGGTCATTGTCCTCCAGGCGCATGGCGGCCAGAAGTTCCCGGAAGGAGTAGCCCTCCAGAGCGGAGGCCTCGGTGGTCTGGGGCTCAATGTCCCCGATGTACACCACCGGCTCCTCCCCCACCATGGTCTGATAGTCCAAGGCATTTCTGGCCTCCATAGCCGATCGGCGCAGCTGGGACAGGGCGGTGCAAGTGCTGCCAATGCCCACCGCCAGCTCCAGCTGGAGGAATCGCTGGGCGGACAGGCAGATCTGGCGCATTCCGTTGATGAGCTGGAGCATGTCCTGCTGCTGCTCGATGGTGGCCAACACCGCCACATAGTCCTGGTCGAGGAAGCATATCACAGGACAGTACCGGGGCAACTCCTTCTCCGCCCGCTGCCGCACCATGTGGGGTAGCAATTCCCGTTGCTGCATGGCCCCGTCTCCCCCGTTGTAGCGGATGAGAGCAATGGTCCACTTCTCCCCAGCGATGGTCAGGCGCATTTCCCGGGCCCACTCCTCCTGGACACTACTGTCCAACAGCCGGGCCAACAGCTGTTCCCGCATGGCAGGCAAACTCATCTCGTACTGCTCTCTCAGCCGCTTCAAGTCATATTGCTTGGCCAGGTGCTGGTCCAGTTTCTCTCTAATCCATCCCATGAGGGCGGTAAACTCCCCAAAATTCACGGGTTTAAGATGTACTCGGTCACATTCTCCTGAATGGCCCGTTTGGCGTAGTCAAAATCGTCATACCCGGTGAGAATCACCAGGCAGATATCAGGAAACATGGTACGCAGGTTGTGGCACAGCTCCAGCCCGCTCATAAAGGGCATGCGTATGTCGGTGATCACCACATCGGGGGCCACGGTTTTGGCAGTCTCCCAGGCCTCCTGGCCGTTGGACGCCTCGGCCACCAGCTCAAAGCCACAGCGGTTCCACTCCACTTTCTCTCGCACGCCTTCCCGCACTTCCTCCTCGTCGTCCACCAGCATGACCCGGTAACGGTACGGAAACTGCACGCCGCTCTCACCCTTGTCTCTATCTTGCCACACCACGGTAAACTCCCCCTCTTCCTATGTCCGGCCCGTGGGCCGCTCCGCTGTTCCTCCATTGATATTTTACTAAATTAAAGCACATTGCCCACTTTTTTCAATCTTATTTTCAATTTTTGTGCATCTTATCTGTCTCCCCACCATATGTGTCCATTTATGCCCTGTTTCTCCCATACTGGCGTTTATTGCCTCCTATTACTGGTCAATGGTACTTTCCCCTCAATCCCTCTTGCAATTTCCGGCCAACTATGCTTTGATAAATTGGATATTACCGTCAGGAACAGGAGGGATATCCCGTGCCAATTTCTCTGAAGACCATGCATTCTGTGGCCGCCATCGGAGCGGGAGGCAAGACAACCGCCCTGGGGCGATTGTCTGTGGCCCACCGCCAACGGCGGGTGCTGCTGACCACCACCACCCGCATCCGCCCCTACCCGGATACGGTATGTGACCGACTTCTCATAGACCCCTCACCCCAGGAGTTGGCCGAGGCATTGGCCCAGCCAGGGGTCACCTGTGCCGGATGTACCTCTCGGGAAGGCAAGCTGCGCGCTCTGTCCCCGGAACTTCTGGAGCTGGGCTGTGAGACAGCCCAGCTGGTGCTATACGAGGCAGACGGGGCCAAAATGCTGCCCTTGAAGCTGCACCGCTCCTTTGAACCGGTGATCTTGCCCAATACCGACCTGTGTCTGGTGGTGGCGGGGCTATCCGCGGTGGACCGCCCGGTGGCCGAGTGCGTCCACTGCTACCAGCTCTTCCCGGACTGGGCGGAACATCCCCAACACACCGTAGACACCCCCGATGTGCTCTTCTGCATTCAGGACACCATGGACGCCGGAGGCCTGCCCCCAGAGAAGTACCACGTCTTGCTCACCCAGGCGGACACCCCTCTCCGCCAAGAGGTGGCGTCCCAAGTGAAGGAGATTCTCTCCGCCCGTGGGATTTCCTGCACCATTTGCCCATAAAAAATGCCTGTCCGGCCGAAGCCGAACAGGCATTTTCCATTTATACTTGGGTGGGCACCTCTTCAAACAGCACCTCAATGGTGCCGCCGCAGATCATGCCGGAGCGCCCTGCTTCCCCGGAGCACATGTCATAGGAGACCAACATGGGGCGAGGGTGGTCCAACAAATCCCGCCCCTGGCACACCGCCTGGTATTCCGCCAGGCCACCGCCGATGGTGCCCACGGTGGTGCCGTCAGGACGAATCAACATCCGGGTTGCCACACCCCGAGGGGCAGAGCCGGATTTTTTCACCACCGTGACCATGACGCCCCCAGCCCCGGACCGCAGCGCCTCCCGGAGCTCCCTGGGGAAGACAGCGCCC
>CABPXX010000066.1 GCA_902461475.1 uncultured Eubacteriales bacterium
CAGCGCCGCCACCCCCGCCGACCTTGCCGCTGCCACCGACGCCCTGGAGCAGGCCAAGGCCGCTCTGGAGAAGGAGGAGCAGCCCGGCCAGGCCGACAAGTTCCTGCTGGAGTACGCCTACAACTACGCCCTGGAGCAGGACACCTCCAACCTGATTTCCACCGTGGCCGCCAAGTTTGAGGCCGCCATGGAAAACGCCAAGGCCGTGCTGGACGACCCTGCCGACACCCAGACTCAGGTGGATGCCGCCTTTGATCAGCTGGTGGAGGCCATCCACATGCTGGACTTCACCAAGGGTGACAAGACCATGCTGGTGCTGCTCATCACCCGGGCCGACGGCATGGTAGAGAACGCCGACAAGTACATGCCCAACAACTGGCAGCTGTTGGTGGACGCCCTGGCCGAGGCTAAGGACGTGTACGCCGACCAGGACGCCATGGACGGAGACATCCAGCCCGTGGTGGACGAGCTGCTCAGTGCCATCCTGGCCCAGCGCTTCAAGGCCGACAAGTCCATCCTGGAAGACTTCATCCATCAGTACCAGGATACCGACCTGGAGGGCTACACCGCCGAGTCTGTGGCCGCTTTCCGCAGCGCTCTGGCGGCTGCTCAGGCCGTGATGTCCGACGAGACCCTGTCTGAGGAGGACCAGGCCACCGTTGCCGTACGCCGTCGCCGCAGCTGATACCTTCAAAAAACGCCGGAGTCAGGTTTTGCCTTGACAGGGCCCCAGGGGCAGAGTATAATGAACGGCGTTCAGATTGAGGTGATACCATGAACACCATTGTCACATCCAAAGAGGAGATTTTGAAGACTAGCCGGGAGTTCATTCAGCAGCAGGGCTGGTCTGGCGTGAGCATCCGCTCGGTGGCCTCGGCCTGTGGGGTGTCGGTGGGGTCCATCTACAACTACTTCGACTCCAAGGCGGAGCTCATCGCCGCCACGGTGGAGAGTGTCTGGTGTGAGATCTTCCACCGCCCGGAGGATGCGGGGGTGTTCCAGGACACCCAGGCCTGTGTGACCTGGCTGTATGACCGCCTGGCCTACGGCGGCCAGCAGTACCCCGGTTTTTTTAACCTGCACTCCCTGGGATTTCTGGGGGAGGAGAAACCGGACGGCAAGCGGCGGATGCAGGAGACCTGGCAGCATATCCTGGAGGGGCTGTGTGAGGTGTTGCAGCGGGATACTAAGATTCGCCCCGACGCCTTCAACCAGCAGCTCACCCCCCGGCAGTTTGCCGATGTGCTCTTTTCCCTCATGCTCTCCGCACTGCTGCGGCAGGACTACGACCCCACCGCCGTGCTGGAGATTGTCCGCAGAACCCTCTATTAAAATTCCCACGGGAGTGTGGGAATTTTTTATCCTGGAAACTGAACAATGTTCAACATAAGGAGGCAAACTATGAAAGTCAAACGAAATACCTTGCTGCTCCTGGCCTGTCTGGTGTGGAGTGCGGCGGGGTTCAACATCTTACGCATTGGCCTGCTGGCCTATCCGGCCCACTGGTCGGTGGTGAATGTGCTGCTGTCTGTGCTGGTGTTTGGGGTGTTCCAGCGGTTCATCTTTGGCAAGCTGGTGAACAAGCACACCGCCCGCATCCAAGGCTACCAGGAGGAGCGGCACTTCTTCCTCAAGTTCTTTGATGGGAAGGCTTTTGCCATCATGGCGGTGATGATGGGCGGCGGTATTGGGCTGCGGGCCAGCGGGCTGGCCCCGGAGCGGTTTATCGCCGTCTTTTACACCGACCTGGGGGCCGCTCTGCTGCTGGCCGGGCTGTCAGTACGGCAAAGCAATGTTGCCAGACAAAAGAGAACCGGAGTCAGGATTGAACTGACTCCGGCTTTTTCGTATCTTGATTATTCCTTTTCAAAGGACACGATGGTCACGTCGTGAATCCACTGGGCGCTGAGAAAGCGGCGCAGGCCGAAGATACACTTGATGATGTTCTCACTCATCATGGACAGGTACACCCAGAAGATGCCCAGCTGGAACACCAGGCCGGACAGGGCGGCCAGGGGGATGGCGGCCATCCACAGGGGGGAGAGGTCGATGAGGGTAGCCATGCGCACGTCGCCGCCGCCCCGGAGCACCCCCACGATGTTGGTGGTGTCAAAGGAGCGCAGGGGCATGAAGCAGAACACCACCGTGAGCATCATGGTGCAGATGTCCCCGGCCTGGGCGGACAGGTGGAAGAGGGGGTAGAGGTAGGGGGCGATGATGAAATAGAGGATGAGCAGGAACACGCCTCCCGACACCAGACCGAAGGTGAAGGCCAGTACATCCAGCAGCGCCCCCAGGCTGAACACCTGGTCGGTGCGCCCCGAGCCGATCTCCTGGCCCACTAGGATGGCGGCGGTGCCCCCGATGGCGAACCCGCCCACCGTGCACAGGTTGGTGATGTTGCCGGCGATGGCGTAGGCGGCCAGAATCTCCTTGGAGCCGTCCATGTGGCCCATGATGGTGGGGAACAGGGAGGTGCCCAGGCCCCAGAAGGTCTCATTGCACATCACGGGAGTGGAGAAGCGGATAAACCGTCGGGTCATGTCCAGGCCGGGGCGAAAGAAGATGGCGGGCTGGATGCGGAAGCCACGGTCCCGGATGGCCCACACTACCGCGATGGAGCAGGAGAGAATACGGGCCAGCAGGGTGGCCAGGGCGGCGCCCTCCTCAGCCATGCGGGGAGCGCCCAGGTTGCCGAAGATGAACACCCAGTTGAGGAAGGTGTTGCCCAGCATGGACACCGCCAGGATATACATGCCCCGGTTGGGCTTGCCCATGGCCCGGTGGGCCCCGATATACACCTGGACAAAGCTGTCAAAGAAGTAGGACCAGCCCACAATGCGGGCGTAGCGGGCGGCGGTGGCGATGACGTCGGGGTCGTTGCCGAACAGGCTCATGAAGGGCTGGGTGGCAAAGCCCATGATGAGGGCAAAGACCAGAGTGATGGCTCCGGCTACATACATGCCGATGCCCATGACCCGGTTGATGGAGGAATAGTCTCCCTTGCCCCGGTACTGGCTGATGAGCACCGCCGAGCCGCTCTGGATGCCGAACATCATCAGCTGGATGACAAACACCGGAATGTTGGCCAGGGTGACACCCGCCAGAGGACCCTCGCCCAGGGTGCCCACCATGAAGGTGTCCACCAGGCCGAGGGAGTTGGTGATGAGGTTTTGAATGAGAATGGGGAGGGCCAGGGCTACCAGATGGCGGTAAAAGCCCGGCTCCCGACGGAAGAAGGAACGCATAACAGACCTCGCAGTACGATAAGATTAGGACAGAGTGGTAAACAGGGCGGCGGCCACGTTCAGGGCGGCCACCAGTCGGTCCGCCTCCTCCTGGGTGGAGGCGGGGGAGAAGGACAGGCGCAGTGCCCCGTCCAGCCAGGGCTTGGGCAGCCCCAGGGCGGCAAAGACGTGGCTGGGCTTGCCCTTGTGGCAGGCGGAGCCGGAGGAGATGCAGATGCCCGCATCTCCCAGCACCCGCACCACCACCTCGCTCTTATACCCGGGGAGGGTGACGGCGCAGATGTGGGGGGCGTCCCCCTGGGTGATGACCTCCAGCTGGGGCAGGGCCCCTTGCAGCTTCTGGAGGGTGTAGGCCTTGATGGCGGCGGTGCGCTGGAGACGGTCGGTCTGGGCCATGGTGGCCTGACAGGCGGCGGCAAACCCGGCGATCTGGGCGGTGGGCTCGGTGCCCGAGCGCATGCCGTTTTCCTGCCCACCTCCGGTGAGGTAGGGGGACAGTCGGACCCCCTTTTTCACCAGCAGGGCGCCGATGCCCTTGGGGGCCCCAATCTTGTGGCCGCTCACCGAGACAAAGTCCGCCCCCAGGGATGCCATGGTATAGGGCACCTTCAAAAAGCCCTGGACGGCGTCGCAGTGGAACAGAATGGTCTTGTCATAGGCCTTCACCAGCTTCACACACTGGGCCACGGGGAGGACGGAACCCACCTCATTGTTCACCAGCATCATGGACACCAGGGCGGTGTCGGGACGCAGGGCGGCGGCCAGGTCCTGGGGGTTGATACGGCCCTCCCGGTCGGGCTTGAGGTAGGTCACCTCATAGCCCTGGCGCTCCAGGTCCCGGCAGGTCTCCAGCACAGAGGCGTGCTCGATGGCGGTGGTGATGATGTGTTTGCCCTTCCGGCGGTTGAGCTCCACCCCTCGGCGGATGGCCCAGTTGTTGCCCTCGGTGCCGCAGGAGGTAAAATACACCTCCTGGGGCGTGCAGCCCAAAGCACGGGCCACCGTCTCCCGGTGGGTCTTCACTCCCTGGGCGGCCTCCCGGCCCAGGGGATAGCGGGAGGAGGGGTTGCCAAAGTGTTGTAGGGCTTCCACCACAGCCTCCATGGCCTGGGGAGAGACGGGGGTGGTGGCGGCATAATCGAAGTAAGTGACGGACATAGATACAGACCTTCTTACATTAATATAATATTTGCAAACGAGCAGATAACATTCTACTGATGGACAGGGGAAATGTCAACACCCCGGAGGGGGAGAATGTTGGGGTGGAGCAGACAGGGTCCGACAGGAAAATTCTTGACACCTCTGGGGAGGCAATGCTATAATAATCACGTTGTTTTGATGTATGAACTGTTGCGCCCACCCTTTTCGTACATGAAAGGGTTGGGCTTCTCTTTTGCCTCAAAACCGCAATTTTTGATTCAGGAGGAATCCCACATGACCGGTATTGTCAAATGGTTCAACGCTGAGAAGGGCTATGGCTTCATCACCCCCGACGACGGCAGCGAGGACGTGTTCGTGCACTTCTCCGCCATCGTGGCTGAGGGCTACAAGAAGCTGCTGGAGGGCCAGAAGGTCACTTTCGAGACCGAGCCCGATCCCCGCGGCGCTAAGGGCGTGCGTGCTACCAACGTGGTGGCCGTGGCCGAGTAATAAAAACCCCAAAAAATTGCCGTCTGCATTC
The DNA here is from genome assembly GCA_902461475.1 of uncultured Eubacteriales bacterium. Lineage (GTDB taxonomy): Bacteria > Bacillota > Clostridia > Oscillospirales > Oscillospiraceae > Enterenecus. Next base: position 4,930 of record CABPXX010000066.1, read on the forward strand.
GGTGCAGACGGCAATTTTTTTATTGCTTCTTCTTAGGCAGCTTCACTTTGTTGCCCTTCTCGTCCACCAGATAGGTGTTCTCCAGGTTTCCCACCAGGCTGGCCTTCACGCTGTCGATGTACTCTTTCCGCAGGGCCGCCCGTTCCTCCAGCTCTTCGGGAGACAAGGTCTCTCCGGCCTTGACCCGGCGGGCCAACTCGTTGATGCGGGCAATCTTCTCTTCGGTCATGGGGGTATTCCTCCTTTCCTTTTATAGATAGCGGTGCAAGGTGAGGATGACCCGCCCTTTTCGGGACTGGCCTCCTACCTGAGCTAACACACATTTTCCCAAGCCACGGCAGGTGAGCACGTCTCCCTCCTCCACCAGGCGGTCGGTTTTCAGGCACTCCAGGTGGTTCACCGACACCCGCCCGGTGGTGATGAGCTGGGACGCCTTGGACCGGGACAGGGAGAACCCGGAGGCCACCACGGCGTCCAGCCGCAGGGTGGCCACGGTGTCGTGGATCTCCTTCACAGTCTGGGGGGCGGGGGAGAGCTGGGACAGGGGGCTCTCCTGGAGCTTCAGGGGGTATCGCCCCGCCTGGCTGAACTGGGAGAGCACAATGGGCAGGGCTTCCCGCAGGCACACGATCTGGGCCTCATGGTCCCCCATGAGGATGTCCCCCAGTTTCTCCCGGGTGATGCCGATGCCCATCAGGCCGCCCAGAATGTCCCGGTGGGTGAGATCGGCCTGGCGGCCAGCTCCTCCTCGGCCACGTAGTCCTCTGCCTCCTGCCAGTCGGGGAGAAAGATGCACACGGTGCGCTCGGCGTCCTCGTAGCCCCCGCAGAACAGGTGTTTGGGGTGGCCGCAGGCGTCCAGCAGCAGCTCCACGCTGGCCCGCAGGGCGGGGGAGAGAAACTGGGTGGCGCAGGGGATGGACCGGGTGTCGGCCCGCTGCATCTGGTCCAGGACCCGGGCCAGCTGGGTGCGCTGCTCCCCGTCCTTGGCGAATTTGTTTAATAGTTCGGTCTTATTCATACGGATACACTCTTCTGGGCGTTGTACAGCTGGGCGTACTCCCCGCCGCTCTGGAGCAGATCCTGGTGGGTGCCCTCCTCCACGATGCGGTTGTTGTCCACCACAATGATGCGGTGGGCATTGCGGATGGTGGACAGGCGGTGGGCGATGATGAGGGTGGTGCGGCCCTTGGCCAGCTCGTCAAAAGCGCTTTGGATGCGGGCCTCGGTCACCGAGTCCAGAGCAGAGGTGGCCTCATCCAGAATGAGGATGGGGGGATTTTTGAGGAAAATCCGGGCAATGGACACCCGCTGCTTCTGGCCGCCGGAGAGCATCACACCCCGCTCCCCCACGTAGGTCTGGAAGCCGTCGGGCATGGCCATGATATCCGCCCGCTTTGCCGCCTCCATGATCTCCTCCTGGGTGGCGTCGGGCTTGCCGTAGCGGATGTTGTCGTAGATGGTGCCGGCAAAGAGGAACACGTCCTGCTGGACGATGCCGATGTTCTGGCGCAGGGACTGCTGGGTGAGGTGGCGCACGTCGGTGCCGTCCACCAGAATGCGGCCCCCGGTGACGTCATAGAAGCGAGGGATGAGCTGGCACAGGGTGGACTTACCGCCCCCGGAGGGGCCCACCACCGCCACTGTCTCTCCCTGGGGGATGTGGATGGACACGCGGTCCAGCACGGTCTCCCCGTCCTCGTAGGAGAAGGACACATTGTCCACCAGGATGTCGCCACGGGCGGTATCCATGTCCACAGCGTCGGGGGCGTCCTGCACCGCAGGCTCCACCCGCATCAGCTCCACAAACCGCTTGAAGCCCGCCATGCCGTTGAGGAACTGCTCCACAAAGGCGGCCAGCTTGCGCACGGGGGTGAGGAAGGTGGAGATATACAAAGCGAAGGTGACCAGGTCAATGTAGTTCATTTCACCCTGGAGGATGAACCAGCCGCCAGCGGTAATGGTGAGCACGTTCATGGCGGG
>CABPXX010000067.1 GCA_902461475.1 uncultured Eubacteriales bacterium
CAAAGGCCACGCACAGGATCAGAGCAGCCACAAACACCACCACGCCTGCCACCAGGGCAGGCCACAGAGGTACTTGTTGGGGCAGCTCTACCTCTTTGGTGGTGCCCAGAGCCCCGTTGCTGTACCGCCGGTCGGCGGCATACAGGGCACGGGCCCCTTGCAAGGCCAGAGCAATGAGCATCTGCATAGAGGCGGCAGATACCGCCATGCCCACCAGTACAGCTACCCCTGCCACCAGGGTCACGCCGGATAGAAGCCACAGCCGAATCTTACCCTTGGGCGTGCCCAGGGAGACCATCACGTCCACCGCCTGCTGCTGTCGCCCCACAAAGAGGAATGCAAACAGGCACAAGACAGACAACACTCCCACCAGGGAGGCAAACGTGACGCCCTGAGCCGTGGACTCCATGGCCTGTAGGGGTTGAGCTGCGGCTGCATAGCCCTGGTCATACAGGGTGATGCGCACCCCGTCCGGAGCCATGGCTTCCATCTGGTCTACCGCCTCAACCGCACGGTTGTTGTCTAAAACGGCCCGGCCCAACAGATAGCCGAACAGGGGCGCTTGAGGTAGATCCTCTCCCCTGGAAACCCAGATGTGCCCCTCATAGCCGCTGGCCTGGTTCACAATCCCAACCACGGTCCAGCTTCGAGTGTCGTCCGTTTCTCCCAAGGCAAAGGGGTCGTATTCGGTAGACTGCATCATGGACAGAGAGATGGTGTCCCCCACCTTCAAATTCAGCTGTTTGGTAATGTCCTGGGTTATGGCGCATACGCCGCGCTCCCCCGCTTCGGGATATCGCCCGTCGGTGAGATACAAGGTTCCCTGTTGGAAGGGCTCCAGAGCGGCGATGTGATCGCTGGATTCCACTTGAATGTAGTTGTTGCCCAACTCATATTTTTGGGCGTACTCTGTAAAGATGCTGTCGGTGAATACTGGGTCATCATAACTGTCAAAGGCCACCCAGGGAGACTGGTCACAGCCCTCGTAGAACTCCGTCACTCTAATGGCACGGCTGGAACTGCCACTGTCGTACAGTTCTCCGTGGAGGAGGTAACGCTTTCCAGGCTCGGGTACAAAGCCGCTGTCCCCGGGGTCAATTTCCACCAGAACACCACTCTTCCCCTCATAGGAGTAGAGATTTTTCCCGATGATGCCTGTATACCCTGCCGGGGCCTGTCGATATCCCAAGAAATATTCTTCCCAATAGCTCTCACCTGTGGCAGGGTCTGTCCCATAGGACTCTCCACGATCGAAGACGTTCCCCGCCTCCTCCATCCAGCTCAAATCCAATGTGATGTCGCGGGTCTCGTCTATTAGAGTGAGTCTAGGGCTGGCAACCACTCGGACATCCTCTTTTCTGCTGGAGCGCAGAGAATAATACTAAATATCTTCCCACATGCCCTCCTTGGTTTTTACAGTGCAGGTGGGGCCTTCCCGAATTATATACTCCTCCGGGAGGCCTTCCGGCTCAATGGTGAAGGATTCTTGAACGTACTTCTGGGTGATCTGGAACACAGCCAAAACCACCTGATCCTCGTAGGGAATAGTGCCGTCTGGGCGCTGATATTCCTCAGCCAGAGCAACGCCCCAATCGGTGGTCTCCCACAGCGTTACCCCAGGCACCTGGGTATAATCTCCCAACTGTGCCAGGGACTGGCGGGCGGTATCGTCCGCTGCATAGGAGTCGGGATAGTTCTCTCCCATGTGTTCCACCAGAGCAATGGAGGTGTAAGTCTGGTCCATGGCCTCCAGCGTCTGGGCGCAGTAGCTCCACAGGGCCATTCCCAGGGACAGGGAGAGGGTCAAAAGCAGGATGAGCAGGCTGAATAGGACGGTGCGCCCTCGGGCCCGAACTGTACTGAGAATACCGTTTCGTATCACCATGGGATTCGCCTCCTCACTTTACCACCTGACCGTCTTTCAGTTCCAGAATGTCATCTGCTTTCTGGGCCAGGGTACGGTCATGGGTGACAATGATGACACAATACCCGTCGTCATGGGCCAAACTCTGGAGGATGGAATAGATGTTCTCACTGTTGGCCGTATCCAGGTTTCCGGTGGGTTCGTCCGCCAAGAGAATTTTGGTGTCCATGCCCAGGGCGCGGGCGATGGCCACCCGTTGCTGCTCACCGCCGGAGAGCATGGTGGGATAACGGCCCAGCACAGTCTCGGGCAGTCCTACTTTTTCTACCAAAATCTTAGCCTTTTCTCTTGCCTCCTTGGGGCTTGTCCCCCGCAGCTCCATGGGGTACATCACATTTTCCGCCACCGTGAGCAAGGGGAACAGCCGGAAATTTTGATAAATCACCGCCACCTGCTCCCGACGGTATTGCTCCAACTTCATTTGGCTGGTGGCCACATCGTGGCACAGTACCTCTCCTTCTGTGGGCAGGTCCAGCCCCGCCAACAGGGAGAGCAACGTGGTTTTTCCGCTGCCCGATTTGCCCACCACGGCGTACACCTTTCCACCATCGAAGGATGCGGTGATGTTCCGCAGGGCCTCTACCTTTTGATACTGCGTCTGATACGTATAGCTGACGTCTCTGAGTTCCAATACTCCCATGATTCACCGCTCCTTTTTTGTATTTTGTAGTTTGTTTAAGTATACAACACGATACCGGGCTATGCAACGACTCTATGGTCAAAATAACCATATTGTTGAATAACCTATTGACATTTCTCCATGGATTGAATATACTGCTGTTAGATTGAGGTTTTTCGATGTGATAGGAGGGATTACTGTGCGAGATCACGCCTCAGATATGAGAGTATTTAAAGCCTTTTGCGATGTGAATCGGCTGCAAATTTTGGAGCTGCTCCGTAGCGGTGAGAAGTGCGCCTGTGCGTTGTTGGAGCACCTGCACATCAGCCAGTCCACCCTCTCCTATCACATGAAGATTCTCTGTGACTCCGGTGTGGTGGTGGGACGTACGGAGGGAAAGTGGACCCACTATTCCCTGCGAGAGGAGGGCTGTGCCTATGCCCGGCAGCTGTTGGAGGAATTGACGGATACCTCGGCTGCTGGCACCTCAGACAACTGCTGTGGATGAGAAAACCATCTGTTTCTTGAGATGGTTTTTTCTCAACTTGTTCAAATCGAAATTTTTAGAACTGTGATTGGAGGTATGGATTAGATGGAATGGATCAGATCAGGTTGGCTCTTCTTCCAAGATCAAGTCTTGGGAATGAAATGGCTCAACGAACTCATTGGAAATGGTCTGGCTGCGGTGGGATTGGATGGAACTCTGGGCGGGATTGTCCAATTTTTCCTCTACGACACCATTAAAATCTTTGTCTTACTCTCGGTGCTGATTTTCGGCATCTCGTATTTGCAGAGTTACTTTCCACCCCAGCGTACCAAGAAGATTCTGAGTCGATTCCAGGGCCTGTGGGCCAATGTGGTTGCGGCTCTACTGGGGACGGTGACTCCCTTCTGTTCCTGTTCGTCTATCCCCATTTTCATGGGATTTACCAGTGCCGGGCTTCCGGTGGGTGTGACGTTCTCCTTTCTCATCTCCTCTCCCATGGTGGACTTGGGCTCCCTGGTGCTGCTGATGAGCGTGTTTGGCACCCGCGTGGCGGTGTTGTATGTGCTGCTGGGGCTAGTCATTGCCGTAATAGGCGGCACGCTTCTGCAAAAGCTGGGGATGGAACGGTATGTAGAGGATTTCATCCGCCATGCGCCCCACATCGAAAGCCAGAGCGGCACCCTGCCCCGGCGAGATCGGGTGGACTATGCCAAGGGTCAGTTGGTGAATACGGTGAAGAAGGTGGCCCCGTATGTTTTCCTAGGCGTGGGTATCGGTGCCATGATTCACAATGTGGTGCCCCAGACCTGGGTGGAGATGGTGCTTGGAAGTCAGAATCCCCTGGCGGTGATTCTAGCCACCCTGGTAGGAGTGCCCATGTATGCGGATATCTTCGGCACCATCCCCGTGGCGGAGAGTTTATTGTTTAAGGGGACTGGACTGGGCACGGTGCTGTCCTTTATGATGGCGGTGACGACTTTGAGTCTTCCCTCCCTCATTATGCTGAAACAGGCGGTGAAGCCCCGGCTGCTCGCGGCCTTTATCGGAATCTGTACCCTGGGCATCATCCTGGTTGGTTATTTTTTCAATGCCATTCAAGTTTTGTTAGTTTGATTATAGGAGGAATATAACATGGCACTGTTTGGATTTGGTAAGAAGAAAAAGGAGGAACAAAAAGCCTCCTGTTCCTGTCAATGCGGTTGTTCTGCACCTACTGGAGTGGGACACAAGTCCGGGGCGGCCATTCAGGTGCTGGGCACCGGCTGCACCGCCTGCCACACCCTGCTGGAGAACACCCAGGAGGCGGTGCGTAGTCTGGGATTGAATGTGGACGTGGAATATGTTCAGGACATGGCCACCATTGCCAGTTACGGGGTGATGAGCCTCCCTGCCCTGGTGGTGCATGGCAAGGTGGTATCCACCGGAAAGGTGCTTAAGCCCGCCCAGATCGAAGCCCTGCTGAAGGATGGCAAGGAATGAAGGAGATGAATGATATGGGAAAACCCAAGGTTGCGTTTGTGTGCGTCCACAACTCCTGCCGCAGTCAGATGGCGGAGGCCCTGGGCAAAAAGTTGGCGGGAGATGTGTTTGAGAGCTACTCCGGCGGCACCGAGGTAAAAGATCGCATCAATCCCGACGCCGTGCGTATGATGAAACAGCTCCACGGTATCGACATGGAGGAAACTCAGTACAGCAAGCTGGTCTCCCAACTGCCCCAGCCGGATGTGGTAATTTATATGGGGTGTAACGTCAGCTGTCCGGCCTTTACCGCCCCTTATACGGAGAATTGGGGCCTGGAAGACCCCACCGGGCAGAGCGACGAGGTGTTTGAAAAGACCATTCAAACCATTTGCAACAAGATTTTAGCACTGAAGGAAAAACTCTCCTGAGAGACATCATCCCCCCGTACTCGGACGAACTTGTTCCGAGCACGGGGGATTTTCGTTTCTCTACTTGGCATTTGAGGCGAGATGAGATATGATGAATTTATCAAAATCAGGGAGGAGGCCGACCTATGGAAACCTACCACGTTGTACCCGATGCCCCCGAGTCCCGTTCTGATCCGACGCCCAGCTGGCAGACCACGATGACCCAAATCCTCTGGGGATTGGCCCTGAGCACCCTCACCCTGGAGATTCCTTTGCTGCAAGAGCTGTTGTGTTTCCTTGGTTTACTCCTATTGTACTTGGGCTTCCGAGCCGTACGACGGGAAAACAAATGGCTGTTCCGCTGTTATGTTTTCACCGCAGTGCGCTGTATCGCACTGGTACCGAGTTTTGCCCTAAACGCCACCATTTTTCAAAATCAATTCTATACCTCTGATTTGGGATATCTGACAAACCTGGCGTCGATGTTCCTGGTGCTGGTCACTCTATTCTCCCTGTGGCGGGGACTGCTTCAGCTGCGAAAGGCCTCCGGAGTGAAGGCATCCACCAGAGCCGCCGGTGGACTGGTGGTGTGGCATGTGGGATTGGCCCTGCTGTCCGTGGTTGGAGTGATTGGACTGTTTGGATTTCGCGTTCTGATCATTCTCTATGTCTTTTGCCTCTACCGTATCTTCCGATTCTCTCAGGCAGTCACCACCGCCGGATACCCGCTCCCTCGGCTGCGGGCTTGGCTCTCTGAGGGGCGGTTTGCGCTGTGTTTCACTGGGTGCATTCTGGTGGGCGTGGCTGGCGGATTTCTCTTCTTCCACAGTTACTCCATGGATTGGGTGCTGCTGTCTGCGCCACCCTCTTCTCAGGGGGAAGAGATCCAAGAAGAGCTCCGAGGTCTGGGCTTCCCAGACGCGGTTTTGAATGACCTCTCTATGGAGGATTTGCAGGACTGTCAAGGCGCCCAGCAAGTGGTGGTAGATGAGTACACCCGCTCCTTTGAGGAACATACCACCTCCGAGGGCTAAGTGCCTCAGCTGCACCTGACGGGCATTGGGGTGCAGTTGTCTGACGAGCCGGAGCGTTGGAAGATCATCCACCACTTCCGGTGGGTGGATAGCCCCGCCTTTTATGGTACCGAATCGTTCCAACTTACTCCCGCCTATGCCGACACATCATATTGGCTTTTTACTGAAAACGATGTGCACGGCCGCCTTCTGTACGACGACAACGGCGCGACCTTCGTCTCTCCCTATGCCCGTCTGGAGAAAGCCTCTTACACCTACGACTCCATCTTTTGGGGCCAGCAAACGAATTTAGACTGGTTTGCCTCCTTCTCTCTTCCTCGTCAGGGAAGCAATCACCGGGGCTATGTGGCATACTCTGTGTTTCCCACAACTCCAGGTGAAACCGCCACAATCTCTTCTATCGTTCAGTATACCCACCAGACTTCACAATTTCAGTATCCGGTGCTCACGGCCACAGACCACCAGCAAAAAAATCCCTCTTTGGGGGCTGGTCGGCCCTTCTCCACCGTTCAAACCATGCTGCAATTTGCCCCTTAACCTCTGAAAGTTCAATGCAAAACAGGGATTCCTCCATCTTTGGGAGAAATCCCTGTTTTCATTACAGAATGTCGATGTACTCTCCGCTGAGAGCCTTGTTCATGCTGCGTACGGCACAGAACTTGCCGCACATGGAACAGCTGTCCTCGTGCTCCGGGGCCCGGTCATCCCGGATGCCCTTGGCTGTCTCCGGGTCAATGGCACATTCCCACTGCTTGTCCCAATCGAAGGTCCGCCGGGCATCGGCCATGGCGTCGTCCAGGTCTCTGGCGTGGGGAATTTTCTTGGCGATGTCCGCGGCGTGGGCGGCAATGCGGGAGGCAATGATTCCCTGCTTCACGTCCTCCACATTGGGCAGAGCCAAATGTTCGGCGGGGGTCACATAGCACAGGAAGGCAGCGCCT
>CABPXX010000068.1 GCA_902461475.1 uncultured Eubacteriales bacterium
AATGTAGTTCTATTTTCCTACACTAGGGGGCTTTTTGTCTATTGTCCGTTTTTACTGGTCCTGTTCAGTGGCAGCCTGCTGCACCTGCACGTGGCCGGTGGTGAACAGGGTGCGGCACTTGGTGACCTTATTGAAGCGCACCAACAGGATATCGACGATAAAGGCGATGAGCAGTAGGGTCATGGCCTGGGAAAAGCCCTTGCCAAAGGTCTCCGTCACGCCAGCGGTAACGGCGTTTTGTCCATAGTAGGGGTCGATGACACATGCGGTCAGGTTGAAGCGTTCCCGCAGGCCCGCCAGAATGGGGCGGAAGGTGTTGGACAGTCCGCTGGAACCCACATTCAGAATCAGCATGCCGATGATGGCCTTCAGGGTACCACCCAGGATATCATACCATTTCTTCTCCATCAAGGCATAGCCCAACAGGGTCAAAAAACCGATCATGTAGGGAGCCTGGCGCAGGATGTAGGTGGCAAAGAACTCCCATGCGGCTTTCAAGAAGTCTAAAACAATCACTTGAACTCCTCACTTTCTTCAGGTCTCACCGGAGGCGGTCAGGACGTCCCTCCGGGGAGCCGTTGTCTCTCAGAGGTCCTCGTCCTCGCAGGGGTACTTCTCCTCCGCCGCCAGGATGTCCTCCGGGGTGTTGGCCTCCATCAAAGCGTCCAGCAGAGGCTCGTTGGTGAAGATTCCCATGAGAGAGGAGATATTATCGGTGTGCTCATCGGGGTTGCAGGAGGCCAGGGTGAAGAACAGCCGGGCCACCTTCTGCTCGCCGTCCTCGTCCACGCCGAAGTCCACATCCTCTTTCACCCGCATGAAGCCCACCGAGGTCTTGTGGACACCGGAGGCGTCCTCTTGGGAGTGGGGCATGGCCACATAGTGCTCGAACACCACGTAGGGGCCATAGGTTTCAATGCAGGAGACGATCTGCTCATAGTAATCCGGCTCCACATAGCCCGTCTCCACCAGAGACTGGCAGCTCAACTTCACAGCCTCTTGCCAGGAGGGGACGCTGTCCACAAACTTGTAGTGGCCCCGCTCCACAATTTTCTTTAAGACGCTTTCCATAATGATTCCCCTTTTCTCCCCTGGGCCCGCAGGCCCAGGGGGTATTGTGTGTGTCGCTTATAGGCAGGAACGGAAGGGGATGTTCTGGGGATGCTCGAAGCAATCCTCGAAGCCCCGACGGTGGTGATAGTAGATCTTGTCCTTGTCCTGGGGATAGACGTACTTGCCGCCCACCTGCCAGAAGAAGGGATGGAACTGGTACTCATTGCGGTCCTTCTTGAAGTCGTAGAGAACCTTGATCTCCTCGCAGTCGGCCTGGAAATTGGTCCACACATCCCAGTGGATGGGGACCACCACCTTGCAGCGCAGGTTCTCGGCCATGCGCAGGATGTCGGTGGAGGTCATCTTGTCCTGCATGCCGATGGGGTTCTCGCCAAAGGAGCCGAAGGCCACGTCAATGTCGTGGTCCTTGCCGTGCTTGGCAAAGTAAATGGAGAAGTGGGAGTCGCCGGAGTGGTAGATGTTGCCGCCGGGGGTCTTGACCAGGTAGTTGACGGCCTTGTCGTCCATGTCGGTGGGGCACACCCCGGTGAGCTCCTCCCGGTCGGGACCGGTGGAATCGGTGGTGACGATGCAGGTGCGGTCAAAGCTGTCCAGAGCCACGATCTCGATGTCCTTAACCTTAATGGTGTCGCCGGGCTTGACGGTGATGCAGCGGTCGGCGGGCACGCCCCAGTTGATCCAGGTCTCCACAGACTTCTTGGGACCGATGAAGGGAACGGGGATCACGTTGCCCTTGTCATCGGTGGTAGTCATGCCGCTCTGGATGACGTGGGCGGCCCACTCGGCGGACATGTGGTTCTAGTGATAGTGGGTGGCCAGCACCGCGTCCACCTGCTTGAAGGCGAAGGGGTCGAAGACGAAGGGCACGTTGCGCAGGTTGGGCTGCATCATGCGCCCGCCGCACATATTGGCCATCTGGTGGCCGGGCTTCATCTTGCCGTCGCCGTGGGTGCGCTTGCCGTTGCCGCACCACAGGTCAATGGTGATGTTGGCGCCGCCGGGGGTCTTAAACCACACGCCGGTGCACCCCAGCCACCACATGGCCACGTTGCCGGGCTGAACCACTTCGTTCTCAATGTCCTCCACCAGCCAGGTGCCCCACTCGGGGAAGGTCGAGGTAATCCACTTATCCCGGGTCATCTCAGAAACTTTACTCATTGTACATCATCCTCCTGAAAAAAACATAAAAAACTTGAAAACCTTTCGTTGCGACGTTGTCTCACCCACAACGTCCTTGCAGCGTCATTATGCCACACGCTCTGTTCGTTTGCAAGGGCTTTTTATGTTCATTTCGATTTTTATGTTCGTTTATGTTTTATTCACGCCCATATATGAACATATTGCCAAACACCTTTTCTTTTCAATATCAGGTTTTTTTTGGCTGTATTTTTGAAAATAAGCCACATAATTCTAGAGCGGCCCCAATATACTCCATGCTTTTTTCGTAATATCGCCGATTTTCTCGCAGATAATTTCCGAAAAAGAAATGTTCATTTCCTATTGCAAAACAAAAGTTCATTCGCTATAATCGCCCTTGAACAAAGGTGTGATCGTCTTCCCAAAAAGAACGATCATTTAACGTCCGTTTGACAAGAAGGAGGAGGTAACATGAACGCATACAGCATTGGATGATATGAGAAGGCCATGCCCGCATCCCTGACCTGGCGGGAGAAGCTGGAATGCGCCAAGGCCTGCGGGTACGACTTTGTGGAGATCAGCATCGACGAGAAGGATGATAAGCTGGCCCGCCTGGACTGGAGCGCAGACGAGCGTCGGGATCTGGTGGCTCTCATGGAAGAGGTGGGCATCCCCATCCGCAGCATGTGCCTGTCCGGCCACCGCAAGTACCCCCTGGGAGCGTCCGACCCCGCCGTGCAGCAGCGGAGCATGGAGATCATGGAGAAGGCCATCCAGCTGGCGGGGTACGACGTGTACTATGAGGACAGCACCCCCCAGACCAAGGCCAACTTCATTCACAATCTGAAAACCGCCGCAGAAATGGCCGCCGTCAAGGGCTTTGTCATGGGCTTTGAGACCATGGAGACGGATTTTATGAACACCACATGGAAGTCCATGTTCTATGTCAACATGGTCAACAGCCCCTATCTGGGGGTGTACCCCGACTCGGGCAACCTCACCAACGCCGCCGTCAGCTACGGCATCAATGTGCTGGACGATCTGGAGTCTGGCCGGGACCACATTGTGGCCCTGCACCTGAAAGAGACCGTCCCCGGCAAGTTCCGGGAGATTCCATTCCTCACCGGACACGTGGACTTCCCCGCCGTCATCGCCAAGGCCTGGGACCTGGGGGTACGCCGCTACGTCACCGAGATGCGGGACGTGGGCAAGCCCACCTGGAAAGAGGACATCATCTTTGCCAACACCCAAATGCGGGCCCTGCTGGACCAACAGCAGTCCCGTTTGAGCTAATTTGATATCGTGTAGAGAGGAGATTTTTCAAATGAACGTGGAAAAGAAAGTCATCGGTAACCTCACCAAGTGCTATGCCACCGCCACCCTGAACTACAAGGGCCGCCCCTGTTTCCTGGTGGCCGCCGAAAAGCAGGACCCCTGCTACCTCTTCTCCGAGGACGGCCAGCAGCTGGAGAAGGTGTGGGACGGACCAGGCGGCGTGATGACCATGATTCAGGTCCCCGGCTCCGATGGGCAGTTCCTGGCCACCCGCAAGTTCTACGGCCCCAACGACGGCGCCGACGCCTCCATCATCATCGCCACCCCCAAGGGGGAGAACGACTGGGAGATTCGCACCCTGTGCCGGGCCCCCTTCGTCCACCGCTTTGGCATTCTCAACCGGGGCGGGGTCAACTACCTCATTGTCTGCTGTCTGAAATCCGGCCATGAGTACAAAAACGACTGGCGGTTCCCCGGCCAGACTTACGGTGCGGTCCTCCCCGCCGATCTATCCGGGTACAACGACGACCACCAGCTGGAGCTGACCCTGCTCCAGGACCAGATGCTGAAAAACCACGGCTTCAGCGTCTTCCAGCACGGCGGCCACGACGCCGCCCTGGTGGGCTGCGAGGAAGGTGCTTTCGTCTTCGATCCCCCCATGGTCCCCGGCGGTGAGTGGACCATCACCAAGGTGCTGGACGTGCCCACCAGCGACGCCGTGATGCTGGACTTCGACGGAGACGGCAAGATGGAGCTGGGCGTCATCAGCGACTTCCACGGCAACTCCCTGACCATCTACCACCTCAACGAGCACGGCCACTATGTGCCCCAGTGGAAGTATCCCGCTCCCGAGTCGGACACCGAGATGCTCCACGCCACATGGGCCGACACCATTCTGGGCAAGCCCACCTGGGTAGTCGGCTGGCGCAAGGGCACAAAGGACACCGTGGCCATCACCTGGGATGCCGAGGCCAGCACCTATCACTATGAGTATCTGGACCGGAACACCGGCTGTGCCAACGCCATGCACTTTGTCAACTCCCAGGGCCAGGATGTCATCGTGGGCACCAACCGGGAGATCGACGAGATCGCCCTGTACACCGTCACGGAATAATTCCCATATGAGTGCCAAGGCCCTGTTTCTGGATTTGGACGGCACCCTGCTCAACGACCAAAAGGAGATCACCCCCGGCAACCGTGCCGCCATCGAGGCGGCCCTGGCTGCGGGACATCAGGTGGTCATCACCACGGGCCGCCCTCTGGTCAGCGCCCGGGAGCAGGCCCGGCGGCTGGGCCTCACCGGGCCGGGGTGCTACCTCATCGCCTTCAACGGTGGGGTCATCTACGACCTGGGCCGCAACCGGACCATCTTCGCCCAGACCATCCCCCTGGAGCTGGTGGAGCCGATGTTTACCCAGGCCGCCCGCCGGGGCCTCCACATCCAGACCTATGACCACAGCCGGGTGCTGGTGGAGCCCCGGTGCGACAACGATGTGGTGCGGCGCTACTGCTCCCTCATCCTCATGGAGCACGCCGTCCTCCCCCACGTGTCTGCTCTGGCCCAGCCCCCCGCCAAATTCCTGGTCATCGACTACGAAACCAAGGCCCCGCTGAAGGCGTTCCGCCAGTGGGTGCTGGAGGAATACCCCCAGCAGCTGGACGCGTTCTTCTCCTGCGAGGCATATTTGGAGATCATTCCCCGGGGGTTAAGCAAGGGAAACGCCCTGGTGCAGCTGGCCCAGCGGCTGGGCATTCCTATAGAAAACACCGTGGCGGCGGGGGACGCCGCCAACGACCTGTCCATGCTCCGAGCGGCCGGAGTGGGGGTGGCTATGTGCAACGGCACCGACGAGGCCAAAGCGGCCGCCGACGCCGTCACCTGCCGGGACAATAATCATGACGGGATTGCTGAAATTATTGAGAAATATCTGGTTCATCGGTGAGATTTGTGGTAGAATTAGTGGTGCTGCATCCGCTGTCTCACAGGCCGTGGGACACACACCCACTTCTTGCCAGATGATTTGGTGAAAAAAATGTCCCATTTGGGCGGCAAACGGGTGAAAAAGTGAATACTTAATAACAATTGGATGGTTTATCCATGCTGGAAGAACTCAAGCAAAAGGTATATGAGGCCAATATGGAACTGCCTCGTCGGGGTCTTGTGACCTACACCTGGGGCAACGTCAGCGGCATTGACCGGGAAAAGGGTCTGTTTGTCATCAAACCCTCCGGTGTGGAGTACGACGAGCTCAAGCCGGAGGACCTGGTGGTCATGGACCTGCAGGGCAACAAGGTGGAGGGTGACATGAACCCCTCTTCCGACACCAAGACCCATCTGGTGCTGTACAACGCCTTCCCCCAGCTGGGCGGCATCGTCCACACCCACAGCCCCTACGCCGTAGGCTGGGCCCAGGCCGGCCGGGACATTCCCTGCTACGGCACCACCCACGCCGACTACTTCTACGGCCCCATCCCCTGCGCCCGTCACCTGACCCAGGAGGATCTGGACGAGGACTACGAGATGAACACTGGCAAGCTCATTGTGGAGGAGTTCCAGGCCCGGGGCATTGACCCGGTGGCCGTCCCCGCCGTGATCTGCCACAGCCACGGCCCCTTCACTTGGGGCAAGGACGCCGCTCAGGCCGTCTATCACGCCGTGGTGCTGGAAGAGGTGGCCAAGATGGCCATGTTCACCCGTCAGGTGGACCCCAGCGCTGCCCCGGCTCCCCAGCGCATTCAGGACCAGCACTACATGCGCCAACACGGCCCCAACGCCTACTACGGCCCGGGCAAACACTAAGGCTGACCACCAGCCAACACCAAGAAGGAGGAAGTTTGCATGACTTCTGCGGAAGAAAAATCCCTAAAGCTCACCGCCGTCTCCGTGCGGGAGGGCGTGCTCACCGGCCCCCACGCCGCCAAGGCTGGACATCCCGGCGGCTCCCTGTCCGCCGCCGACCTGTTCACCTATCTCTATTTTAAAGAGATGCGCATCGACCCCAAGAATCCCCATTGGGAGGATCGGGACCGCTTCGTCCTCTCCAAGGGTCACACCGCTCCCGGCCTGTATGCCGCTCTGGCCAACCGGGGCTACTTCCCCGTGGAGGACCTGCTCACCCTGCGCCACATCGGCAGCCACCTCCAGGGCCACCCCAACATGAACCTGACCCCCGGCATTGATATGTCCACCGGCTCTCTGGGCCAGGGCCTGTCCGCTGCCGCCGGCATGGCCAAGGGCGCCAAGTTCCTGAACAAGGACATCAACGTCTACAGCCTGCTGGGCGACGGCGAGCTGGCCGAGGGCCAGATC
>CABPXX010000069.1 GCA_902461475.1 uncultured Eubacteriales bacterium
CCCCGGAGCCGGTGAACTGGTGGAAGAAGGGGACCTCCTTTTTGAAGGCCAAGTTCTCTGGCAAGAAGTATGGCTCCAGCTTTTGAGACGTTGGAATAGGTGAAATTGGGATGGAAGAAGAAAAGATAACCGTCAGTGTGGTGGTACCTGTGTACCAGACGCCCCTAGAGCTGCTGCGTCGCTGCCTGGACAGCCTGGAGGCCCAGACTCTGGAGGGGGTGGAGGTGCTGCTGGCCTTTGACGAGCCGGCGGACGGGTACCGGGACACCGTGGCCCCCTACGCCCAGCGCATGGCCCTGCGGGCGCTGGAACTGCCCCACGGGGGCGTGTCGGCGGCCCGGAATGCGGGCATCCGCCACGCCAAAGGAGAGTGGATCTCCTTTGTGGATGCCGACGACTGGATCGACCCGGACATGCTGGCCCGACAGGTCCAGGAAGGGAAGGCCAGGGGTGCGGACATCGTGATGAGCGACCACACCATGGAGTATGGAACCCAGGCCCAGCCCCGCAGTTACCACAGCGGGGCCGTTGTGTTTGCCGGGGCGGACAAGGACCGCTTTGAGCAGGATGTGCTCAAGCCCCAGACCGGGGCGGGCTTTGCCACCGCCAAGCTGCTGCGCCGGGCGCTGCTCATGGAGGGAGAGATTTTCTTCCGGGAGGAGCTGTCGGCGGCGGAGGATGCGGAGTTTATGTTCCGAGCTGCCTGTGCCGCCCGTTGCATTTCCTACCTGCCCCTGCCCATGTACCACTACTGGTTCAATGCCGCCTCGGCGGTGCGCCGTTACCGCTCCGACTATGCCCAGCGGTACATCCGCTCCATGGAGGCCATCCGGGCGGACCTGGACCAGATAGGGGACCGGGAGTATTGCCGGGACGCCTACCACAGCTGTGTGCTCTATCACCTGCTGCTCATCGCCGTCAACGACTCCTTCCACCCGGACAACGGGCTGGGGGGACGGGCCCAGCGGAAGGCGTTCCGGGACCTGGTGCACACCCCGCTGTTTGCCCAGTCGTTGGAGCACATGCACCTGGGAGACTTCTCCACCACCCGGAAGGTAACCCTGCTGTGCGTGAAGCTCCGATTCTACTACGGGGTGTATCTCATTGCCAAGGTCCGGCACTGGCAGTTTCGGAAATTTGCAGGACAGTAAGGAAGAAACATGAAAAAAGTATTGGTATTTGGTATGACGGAAAACCCCGGCGGGGTGGAGAGCGTCATTATGAACTATTACCGGGCCATGGATCGCAGCCGGGTGCAGCTGGATTTCCTGTGCAACTCGGACACCGTGGCCTATGAAGAGGAGATTGTGGCCCTGGGTGGCACCGTCTACAAGATTCCCGCCCGGCGGGACGGACGGCGGGCCTTCCACCAGGCACTGGACGCCTTTATGGCCCAGCACGCCCGGGAGTACTGCGCCATCTGGGTCAACGTGTGCAGCCTGGCCAACATCGACTATCTGAAAGCGGCCAAGAAGTATGGCATCCCCAAGCGCATCATCCACTGCCACAACGCCGCCAACGGGGATAGCTTCCTGCGGGGGCTCCTGCACCGGTATAATCGGCGGGTGGTGCGGGGCGTGGCTACCGACTTCTGGTCCTGCTCCGACGGGGCCTGCCCCTGGTTTTACGGGGCTGAGGCGGGGAAGCTCCCCCACTATCAGCTCATCACCAACGCCATTGACCCGGCCCAGTTTACCCCCGACCCCCAGGTGCGGCAGGAGTATCGCCGCCAGCTGGGGTGCGAGGACGCCCTGGTGGTGGGACACGTGGGGCGGTTCCACTTTCAAAAAAACCAGAGCTTTCTCCTGGACGTAGTCTCGGAGCTGGCCCGCATGGGCCAGCCGGTGAAGGCGCTGCTGGTGGGCCAGGGGGAGGACCTGGAGCCCATGCGTGAGAAGGCCCGCTCTCTGGGGCTGGAGGGCCAAGTGGAATTTCTGGGGGTGCGGTCCGACACCGCCCAGCTCTACCAGGCCATGGACGTGTTTGTCTTCCCCTCCCAATTTGAGGGGCTGCCCATGGCTCTCCTGGAGGCCCAGGCAAACGGCCTGCCCTGTGTGGTGTCCGACGCCATTGTGCCGGAGATTCAGGTCAACCCCAATCTATACCGCCTCTCCCTCCAGGACAGCCCCAAGCAGTGGGCGGAGTGTGTGGTACACAAAGCCCTCAAGGCGGGGCGGGTGGACCAGACCCAGTTTGCCCACTCCCCCTATGACATCAACAGCCAGGTGCAGCGTCTGCAAGCGCTGCTGACAGAGGAGGCACTATGAAGCAATTCTGCATTGTGGAGCGGGACTCCCACGAGTTCCACGCAGGCTCCAAGGCCCGCAACGATGTGGGAGAGATTCTCACCGCCCAGGGGTGGACAGCCCTGCCCGTCCACCGCAGCCAGGGCAAGGGCACCCCAGACAAGCTGAAAATGGCGGCGGTGACCTGGATGGACTGGCGGGGGGTGGCCAAGCAGTTGTCCCCCGGGGACACTCTGCTGGTGCAGTACCCCCTGGATATGTACCCCAAGGTCAGCCGTCTGGCCATCCCCTTTTTGCGGGGGATGAAGGAAAAGGGCGTGCAGCTCATTTTCCTCATCCACGACCTGGACAGCCTGCGGGGCGTGGAGGGCAACGGAGAGCGGCAGTTCTTGGAGCTTGCCGACCTGCTCATCGCCCACAACCAGGAGATGACGGAATACTTATGCGAGCAGGGGTACGGGGACAAGGCCATCCGCACCCTGGACCTCTTTGACTATCTGTTGGAGGAGGAGCCCACCGTCTGCAATACCCAGGACCCCTGGGAGGTGGTGGTGGCGGGCAATCTCCGGCCGGACAAGGCGGGGTATGTCTACCACTTGGGCCAGCTGGACTCCAAGGTCCGCTTCCGCCTCTACGGCCCCAACTATCAGGAGGGGGTGCCCCAGGTGGGGGTGAAGTACTGCGGTCAGTTCCCCCCCGAGCAGCTGCCCCAGACCCTGCGGGGCGGCTTCGGCCTGGTGTGGGACGGCGATCGGCTGGACTGCTGTGACGGGGTGTTCGGCACCTACCTGAAGTACAACAACCCCCACAAGGCATCCCTCTATCTGGCCTGTGGCATCCCGGTGATGGTGTGGGATCAGTCCGCCCTGGCCGACTATGTGGTGGAGCACCATTTAGGGCTAGCGGTGGGCAGCCTGGAAGAGCTGCCCCGGCGGCTGCAGCACATGAGCCGGGAGGAGTACCAGACCCTGTGCCAGGGGGCCCGGGAGATGGGCGCCCGGCTGCGCCGGGGCGCCATGCTGGGCCGGGTGCTCCGGGCCTACGAATCATCCAAAGACGAGGTGACAGAATGAAGACCCATGATGTTTGGCGCCTGCGTCTGTTCTGGTGCGCCTTCTTGCTCTATCTGGTGGCCACCACCCTGCAATTTACCATGCTCACCGAGGTGGGCGGGGTGGCCAAGGTGCTGACCCTGGCCCGCTACCTCTCCTTTGCCCTGGCCGGGGTGAAGATTCTGTGGGACTGGGCGCTGCTGGGCCTGGGGGAGGGGGGACGGTGGTCCCTCACCCGGGAGGCCATAGGTTGTGCCTTGAAATATGCCATTCTGGGCGGCGTGACACTGCTGGTGGTAGTAACCTCCAAGGACACCCTGCCCCTGTTTGTGCTGGCCCTACTGCTGGCCGCCCGTGGAGTGGAGTTGGATAAAATCTTCGCCGTGGCCCTTCCCGTGCAGGTGGGGCTGCAGGTGCTGGTGTTCGCCTCCGCCTTTGTGGGGCTGCTCCCTGACCTGACCTATGTGCGGGAGGACGCCACGGTGCGCCACTCCCTGGGCTTTACCTATCCCACCGTGGCCATGACCTACTTCTTCTTCCTTCTGATTTGCGCCATGTGGCGGCGCAAGAAGGGCATTTCCCTGGTGGTTGGGGTGGTGCTGTTGGCCCTCACCGGGGGGCTTTACTATCTCACCGACGCCCGCAACGGCTTTTTGCTTTCCTGCGTGGTGATTCTGGTGGAGATGGTGCTGGGCCAGCGGTCCCGCTGGGAGGGCTTGGCCCGCCGCCTGAGTGAGAAACGATGGTGCCAGGTGTTGTGCCGGGTGGTGCGGTTTGGCTATGAATACTGCGCCGTGCTCCTGTGTGTTTTGTTGGCGGGACTGTGCTTGCTCTATCCCGCCCAACCGGCAGCCATGCTCAACAGCCTGCTCTCTGACCGCATCCGCCTCACCGCCCAGGCAGCGGCCAACTACGGCATCCACCTGTTGGGCAACTCCATCCAGTGGATAGGCTACGGCGGAACCACCAACTGGGAGCATCTGGGCAACACCTACAACTTTGTGGATTGCTCCTACTCCCTGACCCTGTTCAACTATGGTGTGGTATTCTCCGCTCTGGTCCTGGTGGGGCTGGTACTGCTGGGCAAGCGGCTGTACAAACAGGGCAATTGGAACCACTGCTTCCTCTATCTCATGGTGTTGGGATGCTGCTTCATTGAGCCTCGGCTGCTGGAAGTACACCTGGACTTGTTGCTCTTTGCCGCCGCCCCCATCCTGTACACCTGTCCCAAGTGGCTGGAAGGCAGGAAGTGACCATGGCCAAGATTCAGTCGGTAAAATTCAATTTCATCATGAACAGCATCCTCACCATGTCTGCCATGATCTTCCCCATTATCACCTACCCCTATGTGACCGGGATTTTGGGGCCTCAGGGGATTGGCACGGTGTCCTTTGCCAACTCGGTGGTGACTTACTTCTCCATGTTTGCCCAGCTGGGCATTCCCACCTACGGCATCCGGGCCTGCGCCAAGGTGCGGGACAACCGGGAAGAGCTGTCCCGGGTGACCCAGGAGATCTTACTCATCAACTTGGTGACCTGCGTGGTGTCCTACGTGCTGTTCTTCCTCTCGCTCCAGGCCATCCCCCAGCTCCGGGAGGAGAAGGGGCTGTACCTGGTGATGAGCACCATGATTTTGTTCAACTCCATCGGGGTGGAATGGTTGTATAAGGGCCTGGAGCAGTACCGCTATATCACTCTGCGGTCGGTGCTCTTTAAGTTCATCGCCCTGGTGGGCATGTTTCTGCTCATCCATGAGGAGGGAGACTATGTCATCTACGGCGGCATCACCATTTTTGCCTCCGTGGGGTCCAACCTCTTAAACCTCATCAATCTCAAGTGGCTGGTGGATGTGCGCCCCATGGGGCACTACAACTTCCGCCGCCACCTGCGGCCCATCTTCGTGTTCTTCGCTATGTCCATCGCCACCACCGTGTACACCAACATGGACAATGTGATGCTGGGCTTCCTCCGTGGCACCACGGAGAACGGCTACTATGATGCGGCTGTGAAGATCAAGAACATCCTGGTCAGCGTGGTGGCCTCCCTGGGTACCGTGCTGCTGCCCCGGGTGTCCTACTACGTGGAGCGGGGGGAGAAGGAGGCCTTTGCCCAGGCCACCCAGAAGGCCCTGCGGTTTGTCTTCCTTCTGTCGATACCCCTGTGCATCTACTTCATCCTCTTTGCCCGGCCATCCATCTACCTGCTGTCGGGCAAGGCCTTTGAAGCCTCCATTTTACCCATGCAGCTGATTATGCCCACCCTGGTGTTCATCGGCCTGACTAACATCATGGGCATTCAGATTTTAGTGCCCACCGGGCGGGAAAAGCAAGTGCTGTACTCTGAGATCGTGGGGGCCGTGGTGAATGTGGTGGTCAACTCCCTGCTCATCCCGCAGATGGGGGCCGCCGGAGCGGCCATCGGCACGGTGCTGGCGGAGCTGGCGGTGCTGGTGGTGCAGATCATCGCCCTGGGCCGGGAAATCCTCCCCGCTTTGGCAGGGCTGCCCTACCTGAAAACAGGGGCAGCTCTGGTGGCCGCTGTGGCGTCGGTGTGGTGGCTGCTGGGCAGCTCCCTCCACCCCCTCGTGGTGCTGATGGCCTCGGCGGTGCTGTTTTTCGCTGCCTACGGCGTGCTCCTGCTGCTGATGGGGGAGCGTATGGTGCGGGAGATCTGGTCCCAGGTGTGGGAAAAGACCGTGGGAAAAGTGTTGAAAAAGTAAATGGAATCTGGTATAATTCGTTGGATAAACACCAGCGAGGACAAAAGGAAGCTGGCGCATCCCGCCAGCTTCTCTTTTTTGGGAGGGAACCCCTTGTCTCAAATCAAATTATTTGTGTGCTGTCACCAGGCGGGGCAGCGTGTTCCGGCGCACCCGCTGCTCCACCCCGTGCAGGTGGGGGCGGCGCTGGCCCAAGACCATTTCCCCGGTTTTGCCCACGACGATGCGGGAGAGAACATCTCCCAGAAAAACCGCTCCTACTGTGAGCTCACCGCCCACTACTGGGCGTGGAAGAACGTGGAGGCGGACTACTATGGATTTTTCCACTACCGCCGCTACCTGTATCTGGACGAGCACGCCTGCCGTCCCTACCGTCTGGCGGGCGCGCTGACGGCGGGGGGCCCGAACAGGGGCTTTGATCGGCTGGAGGGGTGGCTGGAGGGCAAAGCCTGCGTGGTGCCCATGGTAGAGGACATGCACGTCTCGGTGCGGGACCACTACGCCCGGGCCCCCTATCACCACGGGAAGGACTTGGCTTTGGTGGAGGACATTGTGAGGGAGAAATACCCGGACTATGTGCCTGCCATGGAGGAATATCTCTCCGGCACCAACTGTTATTTTGGCAATATCTTTATCATGCAAAAGCCCCTGTTTGACCAGTATTGCGGGTGGCTTTTCTCCATTCTGGAGGAATTTGACCGCCGGGCAGATACCACCGGCTACTCCACCCAGGAGCTGCGGGTGGACGGGTACCTGGCCGA
>CABPXX010000070.1 GCA_902461475.1 uncultured Eubacteriales bacterium
CCGCCATCCGCCGCAGCCGGGTGGGGCTCAAGGAACCCAACCGCCCGGTGGGGGTGTTCCTCTTCCTGGGCCCCACTGGGGTGGGGAAGACCGAGCTGTGCCGGGCCCTGGCCGCCGCCCTCTTCGGCAGTGAGGAGGCCATCGTCCGCTTCGACATGTCCGAGTATATGGAGAAGCACTCGGTGTCCCGGCTAGTGGGTGCGCCCCCCGGCTATGTGGGCCACGAGGAGGGGGGACAGCTCACCGAACGGGTGCGCCGCCGCCCCTGGTCGGTGGTGCTCTTTGACGAGCTGGAAAAGGCCCACTCCGATCTGCACAACATTCTGTTACAGGTCATGGAGGACGGGGTGCTCACCGATGGCCTGGGGAGAAAGGCGGACTTCCGCAACACCGTGGTGGTGATGACCTCCAACGTGGGGGCCCGCCACATGGTTAGCCATACGCCCCCCATGGGCTTTGCCGGGGGAGACCTGGACGCCTACCGCACCCGGGCGGTGATGGAGGAGCTCAGACGCCAGTTCCCGCCGGAATTTCTCAACCGCCTGGACGAGGTGGTGCTCTTCCACCGCCTGGACCAGCCCCACCTGGAGCGCATCGCCGGGCGGCTGCTGGGTGGCCTGGAAGGCCGTCTGGCCGCCCTGGGGGTGGGCCTCAAGGCGGACGAGAAGGCGGTATCCCTGCTGGCCAGCCCCATGGAGGAGCGGGAGCAGGACCAGGGGGCCCGCCCCATCCGCCGCTCGGTGCGCCGCCGGGTGGAGGAGCCCGCCGCCCAGATGCTCCTCTCCCGAGACCTGGAGCGGGGAGACGTGCTGTGCCTGGGGGTGGAGAAGGAGCAGCTGGTCCTCCACCGGGAGAAAAAGCAAATCTGAACACGCAGCGGGCTGTCTCTCCAGTGAGACGGCCCGCTGCATCTGCATGAATATGCATATATACGTGAATAAACCCCGGATATTGTGGAATGTTACCCATAGAATTTTGGGAATAATTGAATAGTTATGCAAATTGGGGGTTGCAATTTTCCAGGAGAAGGGGTATACTCTACTTCACTAAGACAGAGAAACGCATTGGAGGAATGCAACCATGGCAGAAGTGAAAAAAGTAGTGCTGGCCTATTCCGGCGGCTTGGATACATCCATCATCATCCCCTGGCTGAAGGAGAACTACGGCAACCCTGAGATCATCGCCGTGTCCGGCGACGTGGGCCAGGGCACCGAGCTGGACGGCCTGGAGGAGAAGGCCATCAAGACCGGCGCCTCCAAGCTGTATGTGGAGGACCTCACCGACGAGATGGTGGACGACGTGATCATCCCCTCCATGATGATGGGGGCCAAGTATGAGGACTACCTGCTGGGCACCGCCTTCGCCCGGCCCATCATCGCCAAGCGTCTGGTGGAGATCGCCAAGGCCGAGGGCGCCGACGCCATCTGCCACGGCTGCACCGGCAAGGGCAACGACCAGGTGCGGTTCGAGCTGGCCATCAAGCGCTTCGCCCCGGAGATGACCATCATCGCCCCCTGGCGGGAGTGGGACATCAAGGGCAGAGAAGAGGAGATCGCCTACGCCGAGGCCCACAACGTGCCTTTGAAGATCAGCCGGGAGACCAACTACTCCAAGGATAAGAACCTGTGGCACCTGTCCCATGAGGGCCTGGACCTGGAGGACCCCGCCAACGAGCCCCAGTACGACAAGCCCGGCTTCCTGGAGATGGGTGTGTCCCCCGCTATGGCTCCCGACCAGGCTACTTACGTGACCATCGACTTTGAGAAGGGCTGGCCCGTGGCGGTGGACGGCCAGAAGATGAAGGCCAGCGACATCATCCGCAAGCTCAACGAGCTGGGCGGGGCCAACGGCATCGGCCTGCTGGACATCGTGGAGAACCGTCTGGTGGGTATGAAGGACCGGGGCGTGTACGAGACCCCCGGCGGCACCATCCTCTACCGGGCCCATGAGGTGCTGGAGATGATCACCATCGACAAGGACACCAAGCACATGAAGCAGAAGCTGGCCATCGACTTTGCCGACCTGGTGTACAACGGCAAGTGGTTCACCCCCCTGCGGGAGGCCCTCCAGGCCTTCGCCGTCAAGACCCAGGAGTACGTCACCGGCACCGTGAAGCTGAAGCTGTACAAGGGCAACATCATCACCTCTTCCGTCACTTCTCCCTGTTCTCTCTACTCCGAGAACCTGGTGACCTTCGAGGAGAGCGACTACAACCAGGACGACGCCACCGGATTTATCAATCTGTGGGGTCTGCCCGACACCGTGCAGGCGTTGCGGGAGCAGGGCAAGCTGCAATAATCTTTGACACGCAGGGGCGGCTTAGGCCGTCCCTGCGCTCCGACTATTTAGAAACATCGGAAGACTTCGGAGAAAATCCGTAAATTTTCGAGAAATTTCCGAAAGGCTGTGTTATTATGAAACTATGGGCAGGACGCTTCCAGAAGGAAACGGATACACAGGTCAACGACTTCAACTCCTCCATCACCTTTGACGCCCGCCTCTATGAACAGGACATCCGTGGCTCCATTGCCCACGCCACCATGCTAGGCAAACAGGGTATCATTGAAGAGCACGAGGCGGAGAAGATTGTGGAGGGCCTGAAGGCCATTTTGGAGGACATCGAGGACGAGAAGGTGGAGTTTTCTCTGGACAACGAGGACATCCACATGAACATCGAGGCCCTCCTCACCCAGCGCATCGGCCAGACGGGCAAGCGTCTGCACACCGGACGCAGCCGCAACGACCAGGTGGCCACCGACTTCCGCCTGTATGTGAAGGAGCAGATTCCCACCATCATCGACATGATTGTGGATTTGCAGAAGGTGCTCATCAAAAAGGCCAAGGCCAATGTACATACCGTCATGCCCGGCTACACCCACTTGCAGCGGGCCCAGCCCACCACCTTCGGCCACTACATGATGGCTTACGCCAACATGCTGCGCCGGGACGTGACCCGGCTGGAGGACTGCCTGGAGCGCATGGACGAGTGCCCCCTGGGTGCCGGCGCCCTGGCCACCTCCACCTATCCCGTGGACCGGTTCCAGACCGCCGCCGCCCTGGGCTTTGCCAAGCCCAGCGACAACTCCATGGACGCTGTGTCCGACCGGGACTACGCCATTGAGCTGCTGTCCGCCCTGTCCATCCTCATGATGCACCTGTCCCGGTTCTCTGAGGAGATTATTCTGTGGTGCTCCTGGGAGTTCAAGTTCGTGGACCTCGACGACGCCTACTCCACCGGCTCCTCCATCATGCCCCAGAAGAAGAACCCCGACGTGGCCGAGCTGGTCCGGGGCAAGACGGGTCGGGTGTACGGCTCCCTCATCACCCTGCTCACCGTGATGAAGGGCCTGCCCCTTGCCTACAACAAGGATATGCAGGAGGACAAAGAGCCGGTGTTTGACGCCATCGACACCGTGGAGCTGTGCGTGCCCGTGTTCGCCGCCATGCTGGATACCCTGACCGTGCGGCCCAAGAACATGTCCAAGGCGGCCTCTGGCGGCTTCATCAACGCCACCGACTGCGCCGACTACCTGGTGAAGAAGGGCATGCCCTTCCGGGAGGCCTATATGATCGTGGGCCGCCTGGTGAATATGTGCATCAAGTCCGGGGAGAGCCTGGACACCCTGCCGTTGAAGGACTTCCGCTCCATCAGCGCCCTGTTTGACGAGGACGTGTACGAGGCCCTCCAGCTCAAGACCTGTGTCAACGGCCGCACCGTGTACGGCGGCCCCTCGGAGGAGTCTGTCAACCAGCAAATTCAGCTCATGGAGGAGTTTGTCGCCCTCCACAGTCCAAAGCAATAAGGAGAGATTGCATATGAAAACCATTTCCGGCGGTGTCACCGCCCCCAAAGGCTTCCGGGCCGCTGGGGTGTACTGCGGGGTCAAGGCCAGCCATGCAGGGGTGCCCGGCACCCAAGGCAAGCCCGACCTGGCCATGATCGTGTCCGACTGCGAGTGTACCGCCGCCGCCACCTATACCCTCAACCGGGTGAAGGCCGCCCCTCTCTATGTGACCATGGGCCACCTGGAGGACGGGGTGTGCCGGGGCATTGTGGCCAACAGCGGCAACGCCAACGCCTGTGCCCCCCTCAGCCATGAAAACGCCGAGAAGATGTGCGAGCTGGCCGCCGCTGCCACCGGGCTCAAGCCCCAGGACTTCGCCGTGGCCTCCACCGGCGTCATCGGCCAGACCCCGAACATCGCCGCCATCGAGCGGGGGATGCCTCAGGTGGCCGGGGAGCTGTCCTATGAGGGCTCCGACGCCGCCGCCCACGCCATCATGACCACCGACACGGTGAAAAAGGAGATCGCCCTCACCGTCACCATCGGCGGCAAGCCCGTGACCATCGGCGCCATCGCCAAGGGCTCCGGTATGATTCACCCCAACATGGGCACCATGCTCTGCTTTATCACCACCGACTGCGCCATTACCTCGGAGATGCTCTCCGATGCCCTCCACGACATTGTGCCCCGCACCTTCAACCGGGTCACCGTGGACGGGGACACCTCCACTAACGACATGTGTGTGGTGCTGGCCAACGGCATGGCAGAAAACACCCAGATTGAGTGGAAGGACGACGACTACACCCTCTTCTACAAGGCCCTGTATCAGGTGTGCGAGACTATGGCCCGGTCCATCGCTGGAGACGGTGATAAAGGGCGGGGAAGCGGGGGGGGGACCCAGCCGCCTCATCACCTGCACCGTCACCGGGGCACGCAGTGAGGAGACCGCCGAGCGTTTGGCCAAGGCCGTGGTGGGCTCCTCCCTGGTGAAGGCCGCCATGTTTGGCGCGGATGCCAACTGGGGCCGGGTGCTGTGCGCCATGGGCTACTCCAAGGCTCCCTTCCGTCCTGAGTATGTGGACGTGTCCTTCTCCTCCGACCAGGGTGAGATTCTGGTGTGCCAGCATGGCACCGGGGTGGACTTTGACGAGGACCTGGCCAAGAAGATTCTGAGCCAGGACGAGGTGGTCATCGCCGTCAACCTCCACGAGGGGGAGGACCAGGCCACCTGCTGGGGCTGCGACTTGACCTATGAGTATGTAAAAATCAACGGAGATTACCGCTCCTGATAAAAACGAAGGTGCTGAACATGGCTTATACACTGGCAGACCGGGCCCAAGTGCTGGCTGAGGCTCTGCCCTACATTCAGAAATACAACGGCAAGACCATTGTGGTGAAGTACGGCGGCAACGCCATGATCTCTCAAGAGCTGCGCTGCGCCGTCATTTCCGACATCATCCTCCTGTCCCTGGTGGGCCTCCACGTGGTGGTGGTCCACGGGGGCGGCCCCGAGATCAACCAGATGCTCAAGCGCCTGGGCAAAGAGGGAAAGTTCGTGGACGGCCTGCGCTACACCGACGAGGAGACCATGGACGTGGTGCAGCAGGTGCTGTGCGGCAAGGTCAACAAGGACCTGGTGGCCACCCTCAACCGTATGGGCGGCCGGGCCCTGGGGCTGTGCGGCATGGACGCCGAGCTGTTCCAGGCGGTGCAGCTGAGTGATAAGTACGGCCTGGTGGGTGAGATCACCGGGGTGGACCCCAAGGTGGTGCAGGACGCCCTGGCCCAGGGATATATCCCTGTGGTGTCCACCGTGGCCCAGGGCACCGACGGCAACACTGCCTACAACATCAACGCCGACACCGCCGCCGCCAAGCTGGCGGTGGCTCTGGGGGCGGAGAAGCTGGTGCTGCTCACCGACGTGCGGGGCCTGCTGCGAGATCCCAAAGATGAGTCCACCCTCATCCATTCCGTGGGAGTGTCTGAGATTCCCGGCCTCATCAAGGACGGCATCATCAGCGGCGGCATGATTCCCAAGATCGACTGTGCTGTGGAGGCGGTGCGCTCGGGGGTTAACTCCACCGTCATCCTGGACGGGCGCATTCCCCATTCCATTTTGATCGAATTGCTCTCCGACGACGGAGCGGGCACCATGCTGGTGCGATAAGGAGGAGAAACCCATGAACACACAACAGCTGATGGACTTAGACCATCAATACCTGGTACAGACCTATGGCCGCAACCCCATTGCCCTGGACCACGGGCTGGGGGCCACCCTATATGACTTGGAGGGGAAGGAGTACATCGACTTCGCCTCTGGCATCGGCGTGCTGTCTCTGGGCACCGCCCACCCCAAGTGGCTGGCAGCGGTGACTATGCAGGCGGCCAAGCTGGGCCACGCTTCCAACCTGTACTACACCCAGCCCTACGCCCAGCTGGCGGAGAAGCTGTGCACCCGGTCCGGCATGTCCGCTGCCTTCTTCGGCAACTCTGGCGCCGAGGGCAACGAGGGCATCATCAAGCTGGCCCGCAAGTATTCCTTTGACAAGTACGGCAAGGGGAGAGGGACTGTGATTACCCTCAACCGCTCCTTCCATGGCCGTACCATCACCACTCTGGCTGCCAACGGCCAGGAGGTGTTCCACCAGTATTTCTTCCCCTTCACCGAGGGCTTCCGCAGCGCTGACCCCACCATGGAGGCCATCCAGGAGGTGGCGGGCCACGACGTGTGCGCGGTGCTGCTGGAGCTGGTGCAGGGCGAGGGCGGCGTGCTGCCCATGGATAAGGAGTTTGTCCAGCAGCTGGCCCAGCTGTGTGAGAAGCGGGACTGGCTGCTGCTGGTGGACGAGGTGCAGACGGGCATTGGCCGCACCGGCACCCTCTTTGCCTTCCAGCAGTACGGCATCCAGCCCGATGCCTGCTCCTTTGCCAAGGGCATCGCCGGGGGCCTGCCTATGGGCGGCTTC
>CABPXX010000071.1 GCA_902461475.1 uncultured Eubacteriales bacterium
ATTGAAGATCTGGCCCGTAACAGCGCCGTGTGTGTGCCCACCATGATGCCCTATATCACCGCCTTCTTCATGCCCCGGGCCAAGGGCGACCGCCCCGACGTCATCCCCGACGGCTGTGTCAACTTCGCCTTCTTGGGCCAGTTCGCAGAGACCCCTCGGGACACGGTGTTTACCACCGAGTATTCCGTGCGTACCGCCATGGAGGCCGTGTACGGCCTGCTGGGCGTGGACCGTGGCGTGCCCGAAGTGTGGGGCAGCGTGTACGATGTACGGGAGCTGCTGGAGAGCTCGGTGCGCCTGATGGACGGCAAGTCTCCTCTGGAGGTGGAGCTGCCCGGCCCCATGAACCTACTGAAAAAGCCGCTGCTCAAGGCGGTGAAGGGGACGGTGATCGAAAAGGTGCTGCGAGATCACGGCGTCCTGAAAGATGGAATGTAAGACCCAATTGACTCCCTAATAAAATAGACTGGACAACCTACTTTCGGCTGTCCAGTCTATTTTTGTTGTAAAATGAGGGGTAAATTATTGCTCTTGGCCTTTTTCACCCATTAGCCAGTTCACCGATACACCCAGCACCCGGGAAAATACCATCAACTCGTAGTCTGTGATGAATCGGTCTCCCGTCTCGATTTTGCTGATGGCTTCCCGCTCTATGGTGACGCCATTGACCTGCATGCGAGCGGCCAAATCGGCTTGGGAGAGGCGCATGGCAGTTCTGGCCTGATGAATCCGATCTCCGGAAATGTTTTTCTTTCCCCCAAAGTCGTAGATTTTCAAGGCATCACCTCCAAGTTACCTTGACAATACCACTCTTTTTCGTATATTATGTAATAAAGATTTACAAATTATGAATAAATCTCACAAAAAGAGGGAAAAACTCACATGGAAGCCACAGAGAAACGTAGTAAAACCTGCTGTTTATCGGGACACAGGGAGCCACCAGCAGAGAAAGTGCAGCAGCTGGCAGCGGAAATTGAGAAGGCGGTCAGGAAACTAATTACAAAGAATGGTGTCTGTTATTTTGGTGTGGGAGGCGCAATTGGTTTTGATACACTAGTGGCAAAAGTATTGTTCCGAATGCGAAAGAGCGAATTTCCACAGATCAAAGTAATTTTAGTGTATCCATTTGACGGCTATACCAGGTGGTGGACACGGGAACAAAAACGAGAGTACCGGATGTTACTCCCAAAATATGATAAGGTGGTGTGCGTGGTAGACCAAGGTGGGAAAGAGGCGTATCTTTTGAGAAACCGTCACCTGGTAGAAGGATCAAGCTATTGTATTTACTATTGCACTCGGAAAGAGGGCGGTACTGCCTACACAGTGTCATATGCAAAAGCCAGAGGATTGCATATGGTTGGTTTACATGTGTGAGAGAAAAGAGAATATCCCCGCAGGTGGATTGATACACCTGCGGGGATATTGTTGTTATGTGGGAAATTATTCGCTTCTCAGCGCCTCCACCGGGTCCTTCTTGGCGGCCAGACGGGCGGGAATCAGTCCGGCCAGGATGGTGAGGATGGCGCTGATGGCCACCAGAATGGCCCCACCCACCGGGGGCAGAGCGGCGGAGAGCTCAGTGAGCCCGGTGACGGCGTGGATGGCGGCGTTGATGGGGATGTTCAGCAGCAGCGTCACCACAATGCCCAGTACACCGGCCCCCAGACCCACAATGAGGGTTTCGGCGTTGAACACCCGGGAGACATCCTTTTTGGAGGCACCCACGGCCCGGAGAATGCCGATCTCCTTGGTGCGCTCCAGCACCGAGATATAGGTGATGATGCCGATCATGATGGAGGACACCACCAGAGAGATGGACACAAAGCCGATGAGCAGATAGCTCACCCCGCTGATGATATCGGTGATGGAGCTCATGAGCAGGGCCACATAGTCGGTGTAGCTGATCTGGTCTTCCTCGGCCACCTGCTGGTTGTAGGCGGTGATGAGGTCGGCAATCTTGTCCTTCTCCTTAAAGGTATCGGCGTAGAGGCTGATAGAGGAGGGGGACTCCAGGTCGATATAGCCCATCAAGTCCAGATTGTCCTGGTAGGTGGAGTCGGAGTGGGTGGGGGGCATATAGTTGTCGTACAGGTAGACAAACTGCTCCAGGCTCAGGCCCTGATCGTTGGGCCCTTGCTCCACGGCTTGGGCCAGCATGGCGGACAGCTGGGCGGCGGGGAGGGCAGAGAGCTGCTCTTTCACCGCTGCGGCGTACTGCTCCTTGATCTGGGCGGCCATGGCCTCCTCCACCTGGGCAAACAGCTCCTCGTCGCTCATGCCTGCGATATACTCGTCCAGGGTGGCGGCATCCACCCCCATCTGGGCGGCATACTCCTGGGAGATCATCTTCTCAATGTCCTCCCGGGTGATGTTGGCCATCTGGGCGTCCACAGTGTCGTCCACATGCTGCTGGCTGGGCTGGCTCATGCCGTCCACGTAGGCCTCTGCCTGGGTCTGGGCATCCAGGGTGAGCAGGTACTCCCCGATGTCCTGGGCCTTCTCCTGGTCGGTGGGCTCGGTATCTCCCTCCTGGCGGAAGGGCAGGTTGGTGATGACATCGGTGTCGGGGGTGGCCAGCTGGTCTTTCACCAGCTGGGAGTCGGCGGTGTGGTCAATGGCGTACTGGGTCAGGGCGTTGGTGTAGCCCAGAGAGCCGGACATCATGCCGCCGTTGCTGCCGGACCGGGCCACGCCCACCACCTGCAGCGTAATGCCGGTCTGGTTGCTGTTGTAGAGCATCTCCAGCCCGGTCTGGGTGGCGGACAGGTCGGTGTAGGTGTTGGTATTGGCGTCGTACTGGTAGCGCTCGTAGGGCAGCAGCAGCTTAAATTGGGTCTGACACAGCTCCTCGTAGCTCCAGCTCTGGTCCTCCACCTCCACCTCTTCGCCGGCCTGGAGGGCAGCCAGGGTCTCGTTCATCTCGTCCACGGACACCAGGCCCAGGGCGTAGAGCATCAGGTCAGAGACCTGGTTGTTGTCGTCCACAAAGAGGATGACCTGGTTGTACTCCTCAGGCCAGTGGCCGTAGAGCAGCTCGGGCTGGTCCAGCACCTGGGAGGAGACCAGCTGGCCGTCCTCGCCGGGCAGCAGCTCCTGCCACACGTCGAAGCTCTCATACATGGAGCCCATGGAGTTGAAGTAGTCGGTGTAGTCGCCGCCGTACAGAGAGCCCATGGCGGTCTCCATGGCGGACATGACATCACTTTTCACCACTTTGCCGTCGGGGTCTTTGTTGTAGATGTCAAACTGGAAGTCGTAGCCGTAGTACACCTGGGCCAGGTCGGTGATACCGCCGCCCCCTTCCTCCAGATACTCCTTGAAGGCTTTCAGGTTGTTGGTGACGGTCTCGGCGTTCATCATGGAGTCCATCATGTCGTACATGACATTGGACACGTATACCCGGTCCTCTTCCCGGGGCGCGCCGCTGTCCTCCTCGTCGCTGACGCCCATCAGGGAGGTGAGCATGGAAGTCATGTCCACGCTCTCGGCCTCAATGGTGATGGGGTAGCTGGTAAGGGTGTCCTGCTGCACCTTGGTGATATAGGTGTTGATGCCCGAGGACAAAGAGAGGATGAGGGCGATGCCGATGATGCCGATGGACCCGGCAAAGGCGGTGAGGAAGGTGCGCCCCTTCTTGGTCATCAGGTTGTTGAGAGACAGGGACAGAGCGGTGGGGAAGGACATGGAGGTCTTTTTCCCCGCCTTGGCCTCCTTGCCGGTGAGGGCGGGGGCGTCCTCCTGGCTCTCATAGGGGTTGGAGTCGGCGATGACCTCGCCGTCTTTCAGCTGGATGATGCGGGTGGAATAGGCCTGAGCCAGCTCCGGGTTGTGGGTGACCATGATGACCAGGCGGTCCTTTGCCACCTCCCGCAGCAGGTCCATCACCTGCACCGAGGTCTCACTGTCCAGAGCACCGGTGGGCTCGTCAGCCAGGAGGATGTCGGGGTTGTTGATGAGGGCACGGGCAATGGCCACTCGCTGCATCTGGCCGCCAGAGAGCTGGTTGGGCCGTTTGTGAATGTGGTCGGTAAGGCCCACCTGCTCCAGGGCCTCCTTGGCCCGGCGGTGGCGCTCGGCCTTGGACACCCCGGACAAGGTGAGAGCCAGCTCCACGTTGGCCAGGATGGTCTGGTGAGGGATCAGGTTGTAGCTTTGGAAGACAAAGCCCACGGAGTGGTTGCGGTAGGTGTCCCAATCGCTGTCCGTGTACTCCTTGGTGGAGCGGCCGTTGATGATGAGATCGCCGCTGGTGTACCGGTCCAGCCCGCCGATGATGTTCAGCGTGGTGGTCTTGCCGCAGCCGGAGGGGCCCAGGATGGAGACGAATTCATTGTCTCGAAACTCCAGACTCACCCCCCGCAGGGCGTCCACAGACAGGTCGCCTACGGTGTAGGTTTTGCGGATGTTGGTTAGCTTGAGCATAGAAACCTCCTTTTGTTATCGCTTCTTGCCGCTGGACAGGGCAAATCCAAATACGGTGCCGCACAGGCCGCCGATGATGTGGGTCAGTTGCGAGATGTTGTCCTGGACAAAAATGCCGTTCCAGATCTCGTCCCCCAGGTAGAATACCGCCACCAGAATGAGGGTGGTGGGGATGGTGCCGTTGCGCACCCCGCCGAAGGAGGAGAGGAGGATCATCATAAACACGATGCCCGAGGCACCTAGCAGGGCGGTGCCAGGGAAGAAGAAGAACTGCACCAGACCCGAAATCACCGCAGTGACCAAGACGGCGCACAGTACATTCCAGCTGCCAAATCGGTCTTCCAGGTTGGGGCCCAGCACCAGGATGAGTACCATATTGCTGATGTAGTGGGCGTAGCCGCTGTGACCCAGCACGTGGCCGAAGAACCGCACCCAGGCCAGAGGATCAGCCAGGGAGCAGTGGTAGACGGAAAAGAGATGGGCATTGGTCCAGCCGTCGGTGACTCCGTTGAGAATCAGCGCAATCAGGGACAGCAGGGCAAAGGTGATGGTGACCGGGGCGTTGTAGGAAATCTTTAAGGTGGGTCGTTTCATAAAAATACCTCTTGTGTGTTTGGGAGCAGGGCGGCCATATCCTCCGGCAGGGGCTGAGTGAAGGCCAGGTGCTCTCCTGTGATGGGATGGGTGAAGCTGAGCTGATGGGAGTGGAGGGCGGGCCGGGCGATCTTCTCCGGTTGCTCGGTGCCATAGAGAAAATCCCCGGTGAGGGGACAGCCCAGGTGTGCCATGTGGACCCGAATCTGATGGGTGCGCCCGGTGTCCAGCTGTAGCTCCACCAGGCTCCCACCGTCCCAGGAACTCAGCACCCGGTAGTGGGTGCGGGCACTCTGGCCGTCCGGGCACACCGTCCGGGCCCGGGAATCTGGGGCCAGGCCGATGGGGGCGTCCACCGTGCCCGAGAGGGCGGGAGGCTGGCCGTCACAGATGGCCAGATAAACCCGGCGGAAGGCCTCGGTGTGGAGCTGCTGCTTTAATTGCTCTTGGGCGTGGGGGTGCTTGGCCACCACCAGCAGCCCCGAGGTGCCCTTGTCCAGCCGATGGACGGGATGAAAGTCGCAGTCCTGCCCGGTTTGCTGGTAGTGGTACATGAGGAAGTTGCCCAGGGTGTCGGCAAAATGGCCGTGGCTGGGGTGTACCAGCAGGCCGGGGGGCTTGTTGACCACCACCACGTCCTCATCCTCCCAAATAAGGTCCAGAGGCCCAGGGGTGGGCACGGTACCGGAAGTGGGGGCCGGATCGGTGAGGCGTACCGACAGCACTTCCCCCGCCTGGACTCGGTAGCGCACAGTGACTCGCTGGC
Organism: uncultured Eubacteriales bacterium; assembly: GCA_902461475.1. Classification (GTDB taxonomy): domain Bacteria; phylum Bacillota; class Clostridia; order Oscillospirales; family Oscillospiraceae; genus Enterenecus. The sequence continues at coordinate 5,783 of CABPXX010000071.1, forward strand.
CGTCCACCGTGATGCCGTCGGAGAGCCATTTGATGCGCCGCAGCACCGTCCCAGACAGGTGCAGGTGCCGCCGCAATATGGTGTTGACCTCCAGGCCCACCAGGTCCCCTTGAATGGGAACACGCAGATATCTGGCAGCCATTCAATACCTCCCCAGTATAATTTTCATTACAGTAGTATAATCTTCCTGGACCGCTCCGTCAAGAATTGCTGGCTAAAATGCCAGAAAATGGTGAAAATCCGTCATGACATTGGAAAAAATGTGCAACAATTGCTTCATTTTTTGGCTGTGTCAACGATATTTCCTTCTTTTATGCAAGTTTGAACATTAGGTATTGCAAAAATGGCGGTTGGGGTGTACAATACAGTAGCAAGCTAAATTACACACTTTCAAAATAGAAAGGATGTTGGCAAACATGTCTCTGAATAACGCTTATCTGAAGTCCGTCATGGAGGGCCTGAAGGCCCGCAACGGTCATGAGAAGGAGTTCCTCCAGGCTGTGGAGGAGGTTTTGGAGTCCCTGGAGCCCGTGGTGGAGGCCGATCCCCGCTACGAGCAGCAGAACATTGTGGGCCGTATGGTAGAGCCTGAGCGGGCCATTCTCTTCCGGGTGCCCTGGGTGGACGACAACGGCGTGGTGCAGGTCAACCGCGGCTACCGTGTCCAGTTCAACTCCGCCATTGGCCCCTACAAGGGCGGTCTGCGTCTGCACCCCACCGTCAACCTGTCTGTCATCAAGTTCCTGGGCTTTGAGCAGGTCTTCAAAAACGCTCTGACCACTCTGCCCATGGGCGGCGGCAAGGGCGGCTCTGACTTCGACCCCAAGGGCAAGAGCGACGGGGAGATCATGCGTTTCTGCCAGTCCTTTATGAATGAGCTGTATCGCCACATTGGCCCCGACACCGATGTGCCCGCCGGTGACATCGGCGTGGGCGCCCGTGAGATCGGCTATCTCTTCATGGCGATG
>CABPXX010000072.1 GCA_902461475.1 uncultured Eubacteriales bacterium
TACCACTTTTCCTGGAAAGTTAAAGTACTGTGCTCTATTTGTGAAAATTGCTATAGATCGCGATGATGACGATAAGGACTGGGCTCCCTGCTATGTGTACACCGTCTCCATCCAGAGAAACACAGGGCCCCGGGATATTCCAGACATCTACCGGAAGCCCCTACAAAGGGAGATCATGCACCTGCATTTTGACAGCGTGTACCGGGACCTGTCCATGGTATCCTATGAGTTCTCCTTTGACCACCTGTCCCACGACTTCCCCAAGGTCAACAGTCTGACCATGTACGCGTTCCTCATGTACGTCATCTCCCAGGAGGAGAGCCCAGATAAGCACTTGACCATCTGCAACTACCTGACCTTCATGGAGCCCACGATTCTTGGGGCGGAAGCCCTCATCCACTGGCACCTCACCCGTGCGCTGGAACTTGACCCGAGAAATCGGGAGGTACTGCGTTGGATTCTCTCGGTCTATGACGGAAACCCGGACTGCCCCTTCTCCCAGGCGCAGCTGGAGGAGCACTGCCAGACATTAGAGGGCATGCAAGCAGGAGGAAATAAAGGATGAACTTACACCTACATGGAATTCTCCCCGAAGGACTGGGTCTGCACTTCATGCACCATGGAAACCGGATGGATTTGTCCCCGGATACCCCGGTGAAAGTGGACGTGGCGGAGGGTGAGACCCTCACTCTGGTCCAAGACCCGCCCTTAACCAGCAAATGGAAGGTCTTGGCCGCCCTGGGCATTGTGATCACCGCACCATTACAGGCAGCCCTGTATTTCGGCAACACCAAATGGGATGACGTGATGCCCTACCGCCTGGGTGCTGTGCTCCGTCCCACCAAAGACGGCTCTTGCACCGTCCAAGTCACCAAGTCGAACAAAGCCCTGCATCCCCCCAAGCTGGAGGTCACAGGGGATGGGGTGGCCCTGGAGACATCCACCTGTGAGCCGGTTCCCCAAGTGCTCCATCAGGCATTCTTCATCCATATGTGCCGTGTATTTGGGATGCTCCTGTGGGCCCTGGTCCTGTTTGGCGCACTCTCTTACGGGGCCATGACCCAGAACGACACCGTGGCGGCAGCCATCTGCGCCGTGGTAGCCTTGGCCCTGGTTCTGGTGTGCGGGTATATCGGCATGGATAGCCGGAAGGTGCTGCGCCAGGATTTGGAGCGTTTGGGGCAGATAAACAACAATTGAAGTCTCCCAATGCAAAAACATCAAAGATTCAAAAGAGAAAGGGGGAATTGGGGTGGCACCTATGGAATCCTTTTTGGCCCAGCTGTATCAGCGGGAATATCCTGTCCTGTACCGGGTGGCCTATCGCCTGACGGGCAGCCGAGACGATGCCCAAGACATGATACAAAAGACTTTCCTATTGGCCATTTCCCAGCAGGAGGAACTGAGCCGACACCCCAACCCCGGGGGCTGGCTGGTGGTGACCCTGAACAATCTGGTAAAAAACGAGCGGCGGCGCATGGCTCATCAGGTAGAAATCCCCCTGGAAGATGTGTCCCGATTCCCCACCCGAGGGCCGGACATTCCCTTCCTGGAGTCCCTCCCCGACGGTCTCTCTGTGGAAGAACAGCAGTTCTTGAGTTGGAAGTTCGAGCTGGAACTGGACCACCGGGAGATCGCCCGACGGCTGGGCATTTCCCCGGAGGCCTGCCGGACTCGCCTGTCTCGTCTATTAAAAAAATGCCGGGTCCTTATGGACTTCTGTCCTGTGGAACCTAGAAAAGATTTTTCCATGGATGTCACAAAACCGTCTCCCCAATACATGGATAGGGTGAGGGCGGAGAAAGGAGGCGCTCATGGCTGAATACGATGGACGCATCCGGCGTCTGCATCCCGTTCCCAACCGCAGTGAGTTGGAACGGCTCTCCCCGGAAGAGCTGGCCCAGGCCATGGAGCAGGCTCTGGACCAAATGAACGAGGACACCTATGACCAGGCGGTGATGGACGCCTATCTGGACGCCCTGGAGGCCAAAACCCCCATGCCGGAGGCCCCCGATGTGGAGGAGTCCTACGGGCAGTTTCAATCCATGCTGTCCCAGGCCATGCCCGAAGAAGAACCTTCAAAGCCCAGGCAGCGAGGCTCTGTGCTGCGCATGACCCTGCGGGTAGCGCTGGCCGCCGCCTTCCTGTTTGGATGCCTGATGATGGCTCAGGCTGGAGGCGTGGATGTGTTTGGCGCTGTGGCCCGGTGGACGGACGATGCCTTCTATTTAGAAACTCAGAAGGACCATACCGCAGTTCAGTCCTGTGTTCCCTATCAGGAAAAATATGAATCCGCAGGTTTGGATGCAGCATATATGCCCACCTGGATACCGGATGGCTACTCCGTTGGGGAAATTGAGGTGGATGAACTCACCACATGGACCTATTTTTACATTCCTCTGAACAACTCCAATGGTTCTATTCTTCATTTCTGTATCAACATCCAGACCGATTCACAGCCCCCTGCGACTCAAGTTTATGAAAAGGACGATCGGCCTGTTCAGCAATACCAAATCAACGGGAAAACAGTATACCTATTTCATAACCTGGATATTATGGCGGCGGTATGCCAGGATGAAACTGTGACATACTCCTTATATGGCGATTTTTCCGAGGATATGGTCTTGCAGTTTTTCAATTCTATCCCTTCTATCAGCTCCAATTCTTAAGCTGTATCCAGTTGCCTCCCACAGAAAGGATATCAGGTGCCATCTATGAAGAAAATCTCTTTTATTTTAGCTACAGTTCTGTCTATTTTACTCCTCTGCCCCGTTGATGCCCACGCCCAAACTCGTGCCAGTCAGTATATACTTTCAAACACAGCAATCATCTCACAAGGCGATGGCAGCGGCGAGGTCGTTGTCAATTTCACCGTTCAGGCAATCCGGTCTCTCCCAAAAATTGGAGCAATAAAAATTGATATTTACCGGACCAGCGGAGACCGTGCAGTCACCATCTGGGGCAATGCCTCAAATGGCTTACTCTCCTCAAAAAGTGCCACACGATATTCCTATAGCTATACATACAAAGGCATTCCAACTGTCTCTTACTATGCTGTCGTCACCGTCTGTGCAGGACCCTCCATTAATTATGACACCAGAACCGTGAAAACATCGGTAGTACAGGCCCCCAAGTAAATACGCCACCCCACAGCAGACAGGGCTGGGAGAAGATTTCTCCCAACCCTGTCTCTGTTTATATAGCAATTAAAATTTGCAAATTTTTCTGTTTTCTTTGTCACATTTCAACCATGCCAATACATGCATGTAGTAGAAGCATCCATTTACAGTAGAAAGAGGTGAGTCCCATGGGTCAGAAGAATCTTTGCCTTTGACTTATGTCCCTATACATACTACTATATAAGGAGGAACATATCATGAAAGCGAAAAAAACAGCTCGCATCCTGTGCGCCCTCTCCGCTACCGCCCTCTGCCTCTCCTGTATCTCTGCCACTGCTTTTGCTGCCAAAAAACCGTCTAATTATAACGGGGGGGAATACGGCTGGCTTGTCTATAACGATCATGAATATCATTATAGCGTCATTCTGAACACCGAAGCCAGTGAGGGTGGATATAGCTGCCACTGTTCCACTGAGGCTGCCGTTATACGCACGCAAGAGGCTCTGCATGGTCAATGGCTTACCAAAAATTACGGTATTGTAAAGGCTTCGGGGGGTGCATATGAGACGGGTCCCGTAGCCGGAATCACTCGATCTCCCATCGTTGTCTGTCCCAAGGGCAGATCACAAATCAAGGATTGCGTCAGAGTAGACACCACATCTATTTTTAGAGCAGATACCAAGGTGGTTTGCAACGTCTATAAGCAATATTGACGCCATTAGAAATGTATCGCTTACAGATGAGAAACCTTCTATATAGTTCGTTTCATTGTCTGTAAAATCCCCTCTGAAAGGTGGTGCGCCATGAGATTTCGAACCATTCTCTCTTTCACATCCGCTCTTCTCTCCCTGGCCCTGCTCATCTGCCTCAGCGGCTGCCTGCAAACTGCCCAAATGCCCCAAACCGCTCAACCGGGGACGACGGTTCAGAGTAACCACGCTGCGCCGCCTAGTGAAAATCGGATCTTCACCCTTGCCGGACTCTCCTGGGGGCCCTCCGCCGACGGCAAGGGCTTTTACGTCCCGCAGAGCCGCCTGTTGAATTACTATGATCCCATGGTCCAGACCCAGGTGCCGCTGTGCTCCCAGAGTGGATGCTATCACACCGACGAGAGCTGTGGGGCCTATCTGGCGGAAAGCGCCGCCGGGTTCGTAGACTACTATGGCACCTGGTATGTGCTGTCCAATGAAGGTATGATTAGTGCCGCTGTATGGAAGGTGGACCCCAAGACCCGCCAGCGCACCAAATTGTGTGAGTTTATGGGGGAGACCGGGAGGGACTCTTACTACTTCTCCTCTGGTTTGATCGCCCATGGATATGCTTATCTGTATTTGTTCCATGACGTCATAGAGGAAGACGGAAGCACCACCTCCAATTATTTCATGATTCGTGTACAGCTGGATAACGGTAAGGTGGAATCTCCCTTTGAAAACCAATCCGTCCAGGTGTTTGGCGCTGGAGAGGACCGCATTCTGGCGGCAGTGTCCATCTTTACCCAGAAGCCCCTGAGTGAGGAGGAGTATCTGGCACAACATCCAGACAAGGACTATTTTGACTATCTAGACGACTTTCACGACAACCAGAACCCAGACGACGTAGTAACCGAACTGCGGGAGTACACCCCCGATCTGTCCAGCTACGAGGTGGTGGCCAGTGGCTACATCCGGGGCAATATGGTTCCAAGTCTGGCCCATTGGGGCGATCTGACCCTGTACGCCGTGGGAGACGACCTGTTTCTCTACGACCTGGCCACAGGGGAACAGCGTCAGATCGAGTATCAAGGGACGCTGAGAAACTTCTTTTTTACCGATGGCCGTATCATCATCTATACCCGTGACCCCGATTTGAAGGTATACTATGCCGACCCAGAGGGCGGCCCCACCCAGCTGCTGAAAGATGAGGGGGACCGGCAAAGTGTCACCTTCTCCACCAGCGGAGAGTGTCAGGATTACATCTATGGCCTCTACTCTGGAGGAGAGACGCCTTTCCCCTGCATCCTCTCCAAGGAGGACTATTGGGCTCAGCGGTTTGACCGCCTCATCCGAGTTTGACGCAAGGATGGTGACCAGCTATGGCGAACCTGGAACTGCGCTTTGACCATGTCAAAAAGAACTACGGAGACAAGCATGCCCTGCGTGGGGTGAGCTTCACCCTGAATGAGGGCATTTACGGCCTGCTGGGCCCCAATGGAGCGGGGAAAAGCACTCTTTTGAACATCCTCACCGGAAATCTGCCCGCCACCGAAGGGCACATCTTTCTGGACGGGGAGGATGTGACCAAGCTGGGCCGCCGCTTCCGGGCCCGGCTGGGCTACATGCCCCAACAGCAGACCCTCTACCCCGGCTTCACCTGTGAGCGGTTTTTGTACTACATAGCCTCTCTGCGGGGGATGTCCAAAGCCCGCACCAAGGAGCGGGTGGCGGAGCTTCTGCATCTGCTGGCCCTGGAGGAGGTGCGGAAAAAGCCCACCCGGGCCCTGTCCGGGGGCATGAAGCAGCGGCTGCTCCTGGCCCAGGCCATGCTGGACGACCCGGACATTCTAGTGCTGGACGAGCCCACGGCGGGGCTAGATCCCCGGCAGCGCATTGTGGTGCGCAACCTCATCGCCAGTATGGCCCTGCACAAAATCGTCCTGCTGTCCACCCATGTGGTCCCCGATGTGGAGTACATCGCCCGGGAACTGGTTTTGATTGGGGACGGTGAAGTGGTATGCCAGGACACCCCCCAGAACCTGTGCCAGGGGATGGAGGGCCAGGTGTGGGATGTGGAGATCCCGGAGACGGACCTGGCCCAGATGGGCCAGTATGGACTGGTGAGCTCTCTGCGCCGCAGCGGCAGCGGTGTGGCGGTGCGGCTCATTGCCGACGCCCCGCCCCCCTACCCCAGCCGGACCGTGGAGCCCACCCTGGAGGATGTGTACCTGCACACCTTTGGAGATGAGGGCGGCCTATGAAATGGGAACTGAGAAAACTGTGGGGCAGCCCCATGCTGGTGGTTTTGGCCCTGCTGCTGTGTCTGGCCAATGGCTGGCTCTATTATGACCACGCCACATCTGGCAACTTCGCCCCCATGGCCACCCTCTATACCCGCAGCACCCAGGAGCTGGAGGCCATGGAGGAAGACCTGTCGGAACGGTGCAGATATGACACGGAGATCTACGACGACACCCTGCTCACCGGGGACATCTACCAGGAGTCCCGATTGGTGGGTGACACCCTGGACCGCATCCGGGCGGTGGAGGAGTTCCCCCAGACCATGGCCCAGCTCCAGGCCCAGGCCCGGGCCAAGCTGAACACGGGTCTGTTTGGCACCGGGGACAGCTTTGAGACCCGCTCCCTGCGCCTCACCGACGGGGTGTACGAGACGGTGCGCCAGGTGCAGCCCCAGGTGTGCTTCTTCGGCGGGGTGGAGACGCTGCTGGACTACCGCCTGGCCGATGCCTTTGGAGTGCTGCTGGCCCTGGCCGCCGCCCTGGCCCTATTTGCCCAGGAGCGGGAACAGGGCACCCTGTGCCTGCTCCACCCCACCCTGCGGGGCCGCTTGTCCCTGTACCGGGACAAGGGTCTGGCTCTGGGAGCGGCGGGGGGGTTTCCGGGCCCGGGTGTGGTCAGCCCTAGAA
>CABPXX010000073.1 GCA_902461475.1 uncultured Eubacteriales bacterium
AAGGCATCGCTGGGGCTTGGGTTCTTGGCGCACCACTTGGTGGAGGTGTCGCCGTCGTTGGCCCACTCCGCCTTCTCCTCGCCCTGGGCGTTGATGTTGATGGAGCTGGCAGAGGCGGTCTTGTTCAGGAAGATGCTCACGGGAGCGGCGGGGGGCTCGGGATGCACGAAGCCGGTCTCGTCGGCGTCGCCGCCCTCTGGCACTTCGGGCAGGCCCTCCACGGTCTGGGTGGGAATGGTGATGGTGGCGGCGGTGAGTCCGTCACAGGTGGCCTTCAGGGTGATGTCACCCTCGCCACGGGTGGAGCGCACCCACACGGCCCACTGACCGCCCCGCACCTGGACCGCCTTCTCGCCGATGACGAAGCCGGGGCCCTCGGTGGTGAAGTTGATGGTGTGGTTGGCGGGGGTGACCACCGTGCCGGTTTCCTCCCGCACGTCCACCCACACCAGCTTGGCGGTGCTGCCGTCCAGCTTCAGGGCCTCGTCGTTCTCAGCGGTGAGGGTGATCTGGGATGCGGTGCCGGGGGCCTGACGGATGTAGGTCTCCACGGCCTCACCGTTGAGGTAGGCCACCGCTTTCAGGGTGCCCTGGCCGGGGGTGTAGCCGCTGAGATCGAAGGTGAAGGGGGGGATGGGCCAGATTCTCGGTGGACACGTAGGCCCCGGAGTCGGCCGTGGGATAGCCGGTGGGGTTGTCGGTGTCGCCGTGGGGGGCCCACATCTGGGTGTCGGGGGTCTGACGGGCGATGAGCTGGTCATCCAGATACAGCTCCACCTCGTCACAGTTGGAGTACACCCGCACCTGGTCGGGGGAATCGCTGGCCCAGGTATTGGCGATGTAAACCATGGCTCCGGTGTCCAGACCGTACTTGGACATGTCCAGGTTGGGGTCGGTTTGGGACTGGAAGAAGTAGGCGCCGTGCTTGGCGATACGGGCCACATCTACCACGCCGCAGAAGGTGAGCTTGTCCACGTCAAATCCGGTGTAGTCGGCGTAATCCCAGTAGGCGGTGGCGCCGTACCAGGACTGGCCACGGTTAAAGGCAAAGGAGGACTGGATGTTGTCACACTGGGTGAGCATACCCTTGTCGCCGCCCTCGGCGTCGGAGTAGTGCTTGGGCTCCCGGGTGACACGGGTGGTGGAGTCAAAGCTGCCGAAGTTCCAGTCGCCGTACTCGCTGACGATGACGGGCTTGTCGGAATACTTAGAGGCGTCGCCCACCACGTTGGCCTGGGGAGTGCCCACGCCAATGTCAAACACGTTCCAGTTGATCCAGCCGCTGGTGTAGGCCTTGGAGTCGCCCACCTCGGGGTACTCCTCCTTCACCAGGTTGTGCATGTTCTGAGCCCATGCGGTAGTAAAGGAGCTCTCGTTCAGGCTGGGCTCCCAGGCCACCACGGAGCAGTGGTTGCGGTTGACCCGCATCTGATCCCGCATCTGCTCATAGGTGTTGTTCTTGAAGGCCTCGGAATCGCTGTAGTTCTGCCAGCCAGCCAGACAGTCCAGCACGGCCACGCCGTAGCGGTCGCAGGCCTCATAGAAGGCGGGGTTGTGGGGGTAGTGGCTCATGCGGATGAAGTTGAAGCTGTACTCCTTGAGCCGCTTCACATCTTCAAAAATGGAATCGTTGCTCTGGGCGTTGCCCAGCATGTAGGTCTCAGAGTGGAGGTTGGTACCCACCAGCTCCACGCGCTCGTTGTTGATGTAGCAGCTGTCCCGCTTCCACTCCACCTTGCGGATGCCGTAGGTGGTCTCCACGGTGTCGATGACCGCGCCGTCCTGCTTCAGGATGGAGCGCTCGGTGTACAGCTCGGGGGTGTCCACCGACCACAGGCGGGGGTTGGACACGGTGAGGTCCTGGCTGAAGGAGTACTTCTCCCCGGCACCCACGGTCTTGGTGTCCTCCTGGGAGGCCACCACGCTGTCCCCGTCCACGATCTCGGTGACCATGGTCACGGAAGCGTCCGAAGAGCCGGTGTTCTCCACCTCAGTCTTGGCATTGACGGTGGCAGATTCCTTGCTCACGCTGGGAGAGGTGAGGAACACCCCGCCGCCAGCGGTGGTCTCGGACTCGATGGCATCGGTGATGTACACAGGGCCAGTGACGGTGACATACACGTCCCGGTACAGGCCGCCGAAGGCGTTGGCGATGGGGTTTCCGGAGTACTCGCTGGAAGCGGAGAAGCTCTCCACCTCGGGAGTGACGGTCACGGTGACGTTGTCAATGAGACCCACCACAGCGTTGGTCTTGGAGCCGATGCGCTGGAGGGGCAGCACGAAGCTGGGATAGCCGATGTTGGTCAGGTTCAGACCGGTCTCCTCCTCGGAGTAATGGCCCACGGCGTCATAGCGCACGCCGTTGACATACAGAGCGCTGTTCTCCCGCTCGGACACCACCTTCAGATGCACGGTCTCACCCACAGGCAGGGTGTAGCCGAAGGAGTAGTCATACAGCTCGGTGGTGTAGCCCAGGGTGCCGTCGTCCAGGATGCGGATGTCGTGGGTGTCGTACTCGCTGTCGGCCTCAAAGAGGATCTGGCCGGGCTGAGCCTCCTGGGTGAGGGTGACGTCAAACTCCAGGGTGTTGCCGAAGCCCAGCTTGGCCAGAGGAGTCTCCACGTAGCTCTCATCGCCCAGCAGCTTCAGGGTGTCGTACTGGGTCTCCACATTGTGCAGGTTGGTGAGGTCACGGCCATTGGCGGTGACGTCCTGGGCCTCCTGGCCCGGCTCGAAGGTGTAGGACAGGTACTGTCCATCCACAGAGGAGGCCTGGAAGGTAGGGTTGTTGTTGGGGGCCACGCCGATCTCGTCCACGGCGGCCACCAGCTCCTGATAGGTCAGGTTCTTGCCCTTGCCCCACATCTTGCTGGCCAGGGCGGGGAGGGCGTCGGCGAAGCGGTCATAGATATCCTGCTCGGTGATGCCGTTGGAGTGCACGCCGGACTTGTCGTTCCACACCGCGAAGGTGGCGCCCAGCAGCTGCTGGGAGTCGGCAGACACGGTGACATTGCTTCCGAACTTGGTGGGATTCCAGTTGTTGTACAGCCACTGGGTGTCCAGATAGTCGTGGTAGTAGGGGCCCACCAGACCGGGACGGGTCACACCGGGGACAATGTAGAGCATGGTGTCGTCGGTGTTGATGATGTCATAGCCCGCCTGAATCATGGCGTTGGGATTGGCCCAGCCCACGTTCCATACGTTCATCTGCACGCCCTCGCTGCGCACGGGGGTGGAGCCGGGCCGCATGGACAGGCTGCCCCACAGACGCACGGTACGATTGCTGTCCTGGACAAACTTCAGCATATCGTCGGTGTACTTGCGGAACTCCTCTTTGTACTTTGCATCGTACTCGTCGGTACCCACGTGAATGATGGTATCCTCATCAAACACGGGATCGTCACCGGTCATGTACTCGTTGAAGATGGACTGGACGAAGGAAATGGTCTCGTCATACTTGGTGTGGAGGTTCAGGTGGTCCACACCGGCCAGAGTCTCTTCATAGATCAGATCAGGTCAGGGCGCACCTTGGTCAGAGCCAGGGAGTGGGCGGGGGTGTCGAACTCGGGCACGATGTCGATACCCAGGGCCCGGCACTCCTGGATGAGGGAGCGCATCTGGTCCTTGGTGTAGTACATATCCTTGCTGGTCAGATCCGCCTGGTTCAGGCCTTGATGGTGGACTCCAGACGGAAGCCGGAGCAGGCCTTTTTGGCAATCTCCACGGTGGCGTTGGGGTACTCCTTCTGGAAGGAGTTGTCGTTGAGGTGGAGCTGGAAGTCGTCCATCTTGTACCAGGCCATCTCCTTGACGATGGTCTGGAGGAACTCATAGGAGATGGGCTTGCGGCCCACGTCCAGCATAAAGCCACGCACCTCATAGGCGGGATAATCCCGGGCGGTACCCTGGGGGATGGAGTCGCCGTTCTGAGACAGAATCTGCAGCACGGAACGGGTGCCCCAGTACACGCCCTGGGCATCCACAGCCTCCAGCGTCAGGCTGTCGGTCACCTTCATCAGGTAACCCTCCTCACCCAGGTCGGTGTCAGAGCTGCCCAGGGTGAAGTAGAAGTCGTGGGCCTGGGGGTCGGTGCCCTCAGCCACGGTGATGGTCTTGCCGGTGACGTCCTTGTAGTCGGCCTGGAACTCGGTGACAGCGGTCTGGAGCTCAGTCTGATACTGGGGATTGACCACCAGGCGGGTGTCATCGGTGATGGTGAAGTCGCCCTTGCCGCCGTCCCATTCGGCCAGCTCGGGGACCACCACGGGCTTTTCATTGCCCACTTCGCTCACGGGCACGGTCTCCAAAATCTCCAGCTCCCACAGGGACACGGAAGCCCAGTCAACGGTCCCGGCGGTGTAGCCGGACACGGTGAGACGCACATACTGGGCGGTCTCCTCCTGCTCCAGGTCGATGGTGGTGGTCAGAGAGGAGATCTCGGCCTCGTCGGTCTTCTCGTACACGGTGTGGTACTGCTGGTCGGCGCCAGCGGCCTCAATCTTGAACTGGGTGACGTTGGAGCGCTCCCACTCCAGCACCAGCTGGTCAAAGGACTGTTCCTTGCCCATGTTTACGGTGAGCACCTTGTCCTTCTGGGCCACCTGGTCAAAGGTGCGGGCGCCGTTGGTGGATCAGCGGGACTGGTTCTGCTTGTTGATCTGGTCTCGGTTGACAATGCCGTCAATGGCCTTGTCTGCGCCCCAATAGTTGGTCTCGGTGTCGTTGGCGGTGGCCGTACCCGTCAGGGCGTGGTTGATTTGGGTGGTCTCCTGGTCGGGGGACTGGGCCTGGGTGGCCATGGGGGGCAGCAGAATGGCCGCAGCCGACAGGGCCGCCGTCCATCGCTTCCATTATCTTTGCTTCATACTCATACTCCTTCTTCTCCCAATTCGTGGTTTCCTTCCTCGAAATTGTGCACTTTGCTTCCTCAGAATCATATCATGCCAACTCTTTTTCGTCAATTCCGTTGTGTTCCACAGATGTCACAAAAAATACCGCCGTTCCCGCCCCCACCAGGGGGACGGAAACGGCGGCGAGAGGTCAGCGGTTTACGGAACAGGCCATGCGGTGATAGGTGTGGCGGACGCCACGGATGGCCACCGAATAGGCCTGGATGTTCTCCGGCAGGGACATGCCCGCGTAGCCCGCATCCCCCAGGTGGTGGATGTCGGTGCCGGTCATCTTGCACATCAGGGCAATCTGGCGGATGGTGTCCACGTCCGCCCCCTCCTGGGAGGTGCCGATGGCAGTGATGGTCAGGCAGCCCAGGGAGTGGGCGTGGGTGACCAGGCCTCTGACATACTCCATGGTGATGCCGGGGACGGTGCCGGGGGCGGGCAGAAGGATGATGTCCGCCCCGGCCTGGGCGAAGGCGTCAATGTCGGCGGTGGTGATGATGTGCTCGGCCCCCTCGGTGAGGATGCCGGAGGCATGCATCTTGCCGGCGGCCAGAATGAGCCGGTCTCCCAGCTCCGCCTTATACTCCTTCAAGGTGCGTACAATGGCCTCATTGGTCACCCCCACCCCGGGGTTTCCGGTGAGGAGGATGAAGTTCACCCCCATGTCAGCGGCCCGGCGGGCATTTTCCAGGGTGGCCTTCCGCCCGTCGGTCATGGCCCACAGGTCCCCCTCCTCCTGCTCCAGAGGCTGGTCCACCGGCTCCAGGTTGATGCCGATGGGGCGACCGGTGAGGGCCTTGAGTTTGGCAACCACCTCCATGGGCTCGCACTTGGGCAGGCCCTGGATGACGGGTTTTTGTACGTCAAACATGTTCAAAAGCAGAATGTCCGCCCCCATGGCGGCGGTAAACTCGGCGTTGGTGACGTTGCCCAGCATGGGCTGGATATAGCCGATGGACTCGCAGGCCAGCACCCGGCCCTCCGAGCCAGCAATGGAGGCCAGCAGCTCCTCCTTATTCATGGTGCGAAAGTCCGAGGCGGTACAGTCAAGCAGTCGTTTCATGACAGTCTCTCCTTGTCTTTGGGATACGTTCATTATACCACACCTCTCCCAACGTGTATGCCCCCTTTTTCCACTCCAGCCGCTATACATTCCCCATCTTCCATGGTAGAATACGGACAAGCAAACGATAGGGAGGTACTGGCCATGGATGTTGTCAGCACTCTGTCCTCCACAGGACGCAAGGTCAACGAAGATTTCATACACCTCCAGCCCAACCGCTGGGCTATGCTTCTGGATGGCTCCTCGGGCCTGATGCCCAATGTGTTGGTGCCCCATTTGCACGGCCGCTTTCAAAGTGATGCCCAGTGGTTTGTGCACACCTTTGCCCATGCCTTCGCCCAGGTAGAACAGCCCTCCACTCCCCTTCCCACGGCGGTGGAGCAAGCCCTGGTCCTGGTGGAGCAGCAATACCAGGCCATTCCCATTGCGGACCACTTGCGGGGCTTTGCCTATGAGCCCTCCGCCTCCCTGGCCATCTTCCGAACGACGGAGGCGTTCGGCCCCGAGCTGTTCCTCCTGGGCGACTGCACCGCCATCTGGGACGGCGGCGTATACCACGACCCGGCGGTCTCCCGTTTGGATGACCGGGCCATCCAGCTGTGTCTGCACCTGTCTGACACCACCGGGATTCCTGGGG
>CABPXX010000074.1 GCA_902461475.1 uncultured Eubacteriales bacterium
CCGACGCTTCACCGGGCCCCGAGGGTTGTTGATGGCCCGGATGATGCCGGATTGACCCGGCTCCAGCTGTTGTAAAGAGAGGTTCCGCTTCTCTTCTTGAACCATACTCGCTCACCTCGTTCTCTTATGCTAACTGCGGTATTGTACACCTTCTTACTGGGAATTGCAATGTGCGGACTGTACGAAAAAGGGACCCAAAAGCCTCCCTTGTGTAAAGGGAGGTGGCCCGGCGTCAGCCGGGTCGGAGGGATTGACTTCCCCCAGCTATCCTATAGCAACGTAACCTGAATCAATCCCTTTTTCTCTCTTCTTTGCGCATATTCAACCAAGTCACGAGTATTTCCACAATGCTTAAGATATGCAATCAAATAATCGCTTTCATTTACCAGTTTCCGATTGGCCTGAACAATGGCCGCACGCTTGGGCACCGTTTCCATTCCAGACGGATAATATGTTCCGTCAAATCCATTCGGAGTTGAGATAGGCTGGTCGTGGGGGTGGTATGGCAAAAGCAAGTACAACTGTACTTCTGGATGCTTCTTTTTTGCCTTCTTTACCGCTCGTACCGCCATACCATCAAATGCACCGTAGTGTCCAACGGTAAAGCAAGTCACACCATATTGGCAAATATGCTGCTCCACCACCTCTTCCAGCTGTTCTTGTATGTCCTCAGATACCCTACGATGGCCAATAAAAAAGCAACTTTTCATATTGCTTCCCCTCCCAGGCAAATAATAACCGATATTGGTTAATATCATTGTAGACCGCCATCGGTTAACATGCAAGGGAAAGGGGTGTGATGGTGATGATTTCTTATGCCAGACTGTGGGATACCATGCGAAAAAAGGGCATCACCCAATACGCCCTCATCAAGCAGTACCACATCAGCCCCGCACAAATCACCCGGCTCAAGCGCAACGAGAGCGTCAGCACCCATACCATAGAAATCTTTTGCGAGATTTTGGACTGTCGGGTGGAAGATATCATGGAATACATCAAAGAAGAACGATAAACCCGCTTACAGCGCTGAAACGCTGCAAGCGGGTTACATTTTTATATAGACTTTTTGTGGTACAACATCCGGCTGGCGTTCAAAATAGCAATCACCGCCACACCCACGTCGGCAAATACCGCCTCCCACATGGTGGCCACGCCGAAAGCGCCCATGGCCAGGAACAGCCCCTTCACCCCCAGGGCAAAGACGATGTTCTCAATGACAATGGCCCGACATTTGCGGGCAATGGACATGGCAGTGAGCAGCTTGGCGGGGTCGTCGTCCATGAGCACCACGTCGGCGGCCTCAATGGCGGCGTCAGAGCCCCAAACAGCTCAAGGCCCGGGACAGCACCGGGGCGTCGTTGACCCCGTCGCCCACGTAGGCCAGGGCGGTGCCTTCCGGCTTTTGATCCAGCAGCTGTTCCAACTGGTCCACCTTGTCCTGGGGCAGCAGTTGGGCGTGGACCTGGTCCAGCCCCAGCCGTTGGGCCATCTGCTCGCCCACCTCCCGGCTGTCCCCGGTGAGCATCACGGTACGCACGCCCTGGGCCTTGAGCTGGGCGATGGTTTCAGAGGCATGGTCCTTCACCTGGTCGGCAATGAGGGCAAAGCCCAGATATCGGCCCTGGGCCGCCACATGCACCACCGTCCCGGCGGGGACGTCCTGGGCGGGGGTAAAGCCATGCTGAGAGAGGAAAACTGCATTGCCCGCCAGCACCTCCACCCCGTCTACCGTGGCACAGACACCCCGGCCGGGAATCTCCTCCACGTCGGTGACGGTGTGGTCCTTCACGTCTCCCTGCCAGGCACGGCGCAGAGACTGGGCAATGGGGTGGTTGGAATGGCTCTCCGCCAGAGCCGCCCACCGCAGCAGGGGCTCCTCTTCCTCGTCCCGGACCGGATACAGCCCGGGGAGGGCAAAATTGCCCTGGGTGAGGGTTCCGGTTTTGTCAAAGACTACGGTGCGGGTCTTAGCCAGCAGCTCCAGATAGTTGCCGCCTTTCACCAGCACACCCTGCCGGGAAGCCCCGCCAATGCCACCGAAGAAAGCCATGGGGATGGAGATCACCAGTGCGCAGGGGCAGGAGATGACCAGGAAGGTGAGGGCACGGCGCACCCACTCCCCCCAGTGTCCGGTGACCAGGCCGCCCACGATGGCCAGAGCCGCAGCGCCCAGCACCACCACCGGGGTATACCAGCGGGCAAAGCGGGTGATAAAGTGCTCCGCCTTGGCCTTTTTGGCGGCAGCGTTCTCCACCAGCTCCAAAATCCGGGCCACAGTGGACTGTCCAAAGGGACGGCTGACCTCAATGTGCAACAGGCCTGTGAGGTTGACACAGCCGGAGCTCACCTCCTGGCCCTCCTCCACGTCCCGGGGCATGGACTCGCCGGTGAGGGCGGCGGTGTCCAGGGAGGAGGAGCCCTCCACCACCACACCGTCCAGGGCGATGCGCTCGCCGGGGCGCACCACCAGGGTCTCCCCCACCTGCACCTCGTCCGGGTCTACGGTGACCTCTTTGCCCTTTCGCAGCACGTGGGCGCTGTCCGGGCGAATGTCCATGAGTTGGGCAATGGAGCGGCGGGACTTGTTCACCGCCAGGCTCTGGAACAGCTCTCCCACCTGGTAGAACAGCATAACCCCCACCGCCTCGGCGTACTCACCCAGCACCAGAGCGCCCAGGGTGGCCACGCACATGAGGAAGTTTTCGTCAAAAATCTTGCCGTGGGCGATGTTGCAAATGGCCTCCCACAGCACATCCCACCCCACCACAAAGTAGGGGATGAGGAAGATGGGCAGCCGCCACAGCCCCCACGCCTGGGGGGTGAGCACCGCCGCAATGAGCAATACGCCCGCCACGAGGATGCGGGCCAAGGTCTGTTTATGCCGTCTGGTCATGGCTGTTCACATCCTCACTTGACAATGCGGCAGTGACGCTCCACTCGGGAGATGCACTTCTGGGCCTCCGTCACGATCTCATCAAAGCGGCCGTCCTCCGCCTCCAGGGTCAACTTCTGGGTCATGAAGCTGATGGAAACACTGTGTACCCCGGGCAGTTTTCCGATGGCCTCTTCCATCTTGCGGGCGCAGTTGGCGCAGTCCAGTTCTTCCAGTTTGAATACCTTTTTCATACCATTACCCCCTGTTATTCCATAATATGTTCCATGCCCTGGGCGATGATCTTGCGCACGTGGTCATCGGCCAAGGAGTAATACACCGTTTTCCCCTCCCGGCGGGGCTTCACCAGCCGTCCACCCTTGAGGATACGCAGCTGGTGGGATACCGCCGACTGGGTCAGCCCCAGCAGCTGGGCCATGTGGCACACGCACAGCTCCGACTCAAAGAGGGCGTACAAAATCTTCATGCGGGTGGAGTCGCCAAAGAGCTTGAACAGCTCCGCCACATCGTACAAACACTCGTCGGTGGGCATCATCTCCTCCACCTGCTCCATGTTGTGGCCGTGGCAGCAGGTTTCCTCCTCCAGTTTTTTTCTGTCCTGGTCCATGTCTGCTCCTCCTTTCGAACAACATATGAACATCTGCTCATATATTAGCACATTCAAGTATGGGTGTCAATGGGGCTGGGAGGAAAAATACAACGGATGCAGAGTTAAACCTGCATCCGTTGTTTGTACGTTCTATGGGCTCTCTATTCCAGCCCTCCGGCCTGGGAGTTCATGTATCTGTCAGGCCCAAAGGCACCTCGGTACAAGGGGAGCTGTCTGCCGTCAGGTAGACGATGTGGTGTTCTTCTAACCACACATGGTTTAGGCTTGCCAGCCTGGCGGGGACGCTTCCCGCTGGGGGTACCTTTTGACCGGGCAAAAGGTACCAAAACCCGCTTAGGGCGTTCCCCCCTAAGGACCTCCCTTGGGTACAAGGCTGGACCTGCGTCAAGCCTAGGTTCGGCCCGTTACCCTTGCTGTGGCTCCTGGTACTGCCACCACACCAGGTTACCCTGGGCAGCTGGCCCTATGGCTGGGTGCTTTCCATCTCCGGGCCTGCCCTGGTACAGCGGCGTTCCCGCCGCCGGGATCCTGGCT
Organism: uncultured Eubacteriales bacterium; assembly: GCA_902461475.1. Lineage (GTDB taxonomy): Bacteria > Bacillota > Clostridia > Oscillospirales > Oscillospiraceae > Enterenecus. Next base: position 4,038 of record CABPXX010000074.1, read on the forward strand.
TCCGGTCGCTGGGAACAGCGGCTCACCAGGGTAAGGCCCTGGAGGTAGAAGTTTATTTGCCATAGAAGCTGAAACTTACAATAGGATTGCCGTGCCATCTATGTGACCTCACCAAGCCAAGGGCCGAACAGAGGAAGGTGCACCCTCCACCAGTACCGCGGGGTGGATTCCACAAGGCGGGGGAAGGCCCCGCCTTTGGTGGGTCTTTGGTGACTTTCTGCCCATGGAGATTTACAATGCAAGTGCAACACCTGAAATAAAAAGATGACCCATTGGGGGAATTCCTGTAAAATGGCAGTTGACGAGACAAACCATAAGGAGGAATCCCCAATGAGTCGCTACCATCATCTTAGCATATCGGAACGGGAAAGTATATGGGAAAATAAACTTTTGGGGAAGTCATTGCGGGAGATTGCCAGAAGCATAGGACGATCCGTGTCTACGGTAAGCCGGGAATTGAAACGGAACCGATATGCACGCTCGTATCGACCATCCAAAGCCCAGGAGAAGTATGAAAAGAGGCGCAAACATTGCCGGAGGCATAAGATACTGGAGCAAGCAGATATAAAAGAGAAAGTAGTTACTCTGCTTACCGGTCAACAATGGTCTCCTGAGCAAATTTCCAAACGCATTGAACTAGAGCATGGAAATCAGGTTATCAGTTACAGCACGATCTATCGTGCCCTTAAGACAGGCTATATGGAGCCACTAGGACGCAGGAAAAAGCAGAAGGGGCGATACTACATGGAGCGTTATCTGCGAAGAAAAGGGTGGCGTGGCAAGAAAAAAGAGAAACAGGAGAAGGCGTATATCCACCGTGGAATTGAAGAACGTCCTCAATCAGCAGAAAAGCGCAGTCAATTAGGTCACTTTGAAGGAGATTTGGTGTACAGTAGCTGTCATAAACTGTATATTGTCACTCTTGTAGATAGACGCTCTCGCTTCTTGCTTACAGGAATCAGTAAAACAAGGAAGCCTGCAGAAGTGGCTCAGGTCATGGCCTCCATGCTGGAAAAACTCCCTGACAAGCTACTGCGAAGTATTACCTTAGACCGTGGCTTTGAGTTTGCCAATCATGCTGATATTACAGCCAAAATTCCCAATGCACAGCTTTACTTTGCTCACCCTATGTGCCCTTGGGAAAGAGGAACTAACGAGAGTACCAATGGTCTTCTGCGTCAGTATGTCCCTAAAAACACCTACAAGGTGCCATTTTCTCCGGAGCTTCTGGAGGAGTTCACATATAAGCTAAACACCCGGCCTCGTAAATGCCTAGGATGGAAAACCCCTGCCGAAGTATTTCGTCACAAGGTGTTGCACTTGACTTGACAATGCGCCCAGTCAGAAAGTTACCCCAGCGGAGCGTCCCCGGCTGGGGCGCTGGTCTGCGCCTGACAAATCGGAGAAGGACACCCCCTCAGTCCGCCGGAGGGCTGACAACTCCCCTAATTCAGTGGAGTCAGGCCCAGAATATCATCCGTGGAGACGTGGTAGTACCGGGCCAGTTTGATCAGGTGGCGAATGGGCAGCTCACTGGCTCCCCGTTCATAGCGGGCATACATGGTTTGAGAAGTCCCCAACATCTCGGCAATCTCACTCTGGGTCTTATCTGCGTCCTCCCGCAGGTCACGAATTCGTTTCTGGTAATACTCCATGTTTTTTCCTCCCATCCAGTCAATGACAGTCCTATCATGTCCTGGTTTGGAGGTTATCATAGTAAAGATATTTACTATTGACTTTAGTAAATATCTTTACTAAAATGGGTGCAGAGACATGTTTCCATATGTCTCCAGAAATGAAGATAAAGGAGAGAAACAAATGCGGTATTGTGGAAAATGTGGGACTCCATTGGACGAGCAAACCGGGAAGTGTCCCAACTGTGGTAAGACGGAGGCCGGGCAACCCCATTCCATGTCTTTTTCTGCATGGAATCCGGCTTTGGTTACAGATTTCATGTTCATCATCCTCTCGGTCCTCGCCGCCGCCTGGGTTTGGTCCATTCAAAGCGAGTTGCCCTCTTGGCTGTTCAGCGAAGAAAAGATGGTCCTGAAGTTCCTGGCCTTCTTACTGGTGATTGACGTACCCCTGCATGTGTGGAACCTGATGCAGCGGAAAAAGGTGTGTGTGCATTTGAATGAATCTGGTATCAGCGGTATTTGGATTCGCAAGCAGTTTCTGATGGTACAAACCCAACCCTTTGAGCTGCCCTATTCGGCAATCGAGGACACTCGGGTACGGGGAGCAGGCAGCGGTCGCCTCAACATCAAGGTGCAGGGGAAGTGGGTAGACCTTCCGGTAGATCAGGGCCGACAGGTAAAGGAACTCATTGACCAGCGCAGAAAGTAAAAAAGATTGTACCCCGGCTGGACTGGGGGAACAATCCTACAAAAAAACGGATGCAGAATTGACTCTGCATCCGTTTTTGTCTGTTAGTTATTCCTGAGGCTGATCGGGCTTCTCCCCGTCGGGGGTCTGGTCTCCGTCAGAGTCGGCCTCCGGCTCCTTGTCCTGCTCCGGCTCCTGAGAGGAAGCGGGGGGCATGGGCACTGGCTCG
>CABPXX010000075.1 GCA_902461475.1 uncultured Eubacteriales bacterium
GCGGGGGAAGGCCCCGCCTTTGGCGGTCTTTGGTGACTTTCTGGCGGCAGAAAGTTACCCCAGCGGAGCGTCCCTGCCAGGGACGCAGGTTTGTACCTGTGTCATTGGAACGGGTCAATCTCCCAACAAAAAAAGGCGGAAGAACCTTCAATAGGCTCTTCCACCTCTCTTATTTTGCATATTGATTGCGTCCAATCTTAAATAGGTCATTGCCCTGGCTATCCACGGCCACGGTGAGGGGCAGATTCTCCACCTCCATGCGCTTGACCGACTCACAGCCCAGCTCGTCAAAGGCGATGACCTGGGCGGTCTTGATGCACTTGGCAATGAGGGCCCCGGCGCCGCCCACGGCGGCAAAGTAGCAGGCCCCGTTGCGCACGATGGCGTCCACCACCGGTTGGGCCCGCTCTCCCTTGCCGATCATGGCGGTGAGCCCTAAGTCCAGCAGCCGGGGGGCAAAGCCGTCCATCCGTCCGGCGGTGGTGGGACCACAGGCTCCCACGGCCATGCCCTGCTGGCCCGGGGTGGGTCCGGCGTAGTAAATGACGGCTCCTTTCAGCTCAAAGGGCAGGGGCTTGCCCTCGTCCAGCAGCTGAAAAATCCGCTTGTGGGCGGCATCCCGGGCAGTGTAGATGGTGCCGGACAGGAGCACCCGGTCTCCCGCTCTCAGCTCTCCCAGTACCTGGGGCAGCTGGTCAGTGGTCAGTACCTTGGTCTCACTCATGGCTCTCTCCTTGCTCCTTCAGAGCCTGGGCCGCTGCATCAGCCTGGTCAAATTGCTGCTCCATCTCTCTCATATCCCGCAGCACTCGAAACAGGCTATCCGTCTCACTGCGCAAGGTATAATATCCATTCAGCACCTGATCCAGCCATTGACGGGTATCATTTCGAATTTTTTGGGCCTCTCTCTTGGCCTGGTCAATGGTATCCTGGGCCTTGTGGTGGGCGTCCAGCTCCACCGCGGCCACGTAGTCCTTGAGTCGATCATACTTCTGGGCCATGGGCTCCATCTGGTCCACTTGGCCGTGGAGTTGACCCAGCTCCAGCCGGGCAGCAGCCAGCTTGGTCTCGGTCTGGCTCAGTTCTCCCCGCAGACGGGTCAGCGTGCGGGTGGACTCCTCCAGAGAAGCCCGCACCTTGGCCTCCTCGGCGGACACGCTGCCGTGGGCCTGGCGCAGGGACTCCAACTCTTCCTCCAGTTCCTTCTCCCGAGCCTTGGACTGTCTTAGTTCCTCCTCCACACTGGCCAACTGACTTCGATGCTGGGCAGACAGCTTCTCCATGTAGTCCAGCACATCTCCCCGGTGAAACCCTGCAAGAGCAGTACGGAATTTTTCAATTACGGCCTCCATATCTTTCCTCTTTTCTCTTAAATTGGCCTGTTCCACCAGTGATCTGACGTTTCGGCCCTTCTTCGCGGATATCTTACCACATTTCCCCACTTATGACAATGTTTTTTCCCATTGCCCTTCCACCCTGTTGTATTTTCCTTCAAGCTAGGATATAATGGGCTAGACTTTTCGGAATGTAGGAATTCAAGTGACAAGGAGTATACCATATGGGAAACATCTGGCATGATATGGACCCAAAGCGCATCTCTCCCGAGGACTTTATCGCGGTGATTGAGATCCCCCAGGGCAGCAAGAAAAAGTATGAGCTGGACAAGGCTACAGGTATGATCATCCTGGACCGCATCCTCCACACCTCCACCCACTACCCCGCCAACTACGGCTTTATCCCCCGCACCTACGGCGACGACGGGGACCCCCTGGACGTGCTGGTACTGTGCTCGGAGGACCTGGACCCCCTGACTCTGGTCCGCTGCTACCCCATCGGCTACATCTCCATGCTGGACGGCGGCAAGCGGGACGAGAAGATCGTGGCCATCCCCTTCAACGACCCCACCTATAATACCACCAAGGACCTGTGCGACCTGCCCGCCCACAAGTTTGACGAGATGTCCCACTTCTTCTCGGTGTACAAGGCCCTGGAGGGCAAGGAGACTGTGGCCGGAGAGGTCAACGACCGGGCCGCCGCCGTGAAGATCATTGCCGAGGCCATCTCCAACTACCGGGACACGTTCTGCTGAGCCCGGCATATCATAATATAGACGAGGGAGAACGATTTCATGGATAAAATCATTACCTTTGCCGTCCCCTGCTACAATTCAGCGGCCTACATGGACCACTGTGTGGAGACCCTGCTCAAAGGGGGCGAGGACATTGAGATCATCCTGGTGGACGACGGCTCCACCAAGGATAACACGCACGAAAAGTGCGACGATTGGGCCGCCAAGTATCCGGACATCATCCGGGCCATCCACCAGGAAAACGGCGGACACGGCGAGGGCGTCAACCAGGGCATCCGCAACGCCCGTGGCTTATATTATAAGGTGGTGGACTCTGACGACTGGCTGGACGAGACCGCCCTGCACACGGTGATGGACCAGCTGCGCCAGTTTGCCCACATGCCCGCCCCGGTGGACATGGTGGTGGCCAACTACGTCTATGAGCACGTGGAGGACAACACCCGCAAGGCGGTGAACTACAAAAATGTGTTCCCCACCGGCCGCATCTTCACCTGGGACGAGATCCGCCACTTCCGCACCTCCCAGTACCTGCTGATGCACTCGGTGATCTACCGCACCCAGCTGCTGCGGGACTGTGGTCTGGAACTGCCCAAGCACACCTTCTATGTGGATAACATCTTTGTCTACCAGCCCCTGCCCTACGTGAAGACCATCTACTACCTCAATGTGGACCTGTACCGCTACTTCATCGGCCGGGCGGACCAGAGCGTCAACGAGTCGGTGATGGCCGGGCGCATTGACCAGCAGGTGCGGGTCACCCGCCTGATGATCGCCGCCCACGATGTGCCAGCCATCAAGGCCAGTCAACCCCGTCTGGGCCGGTATATGCTGGGCTATCTGTCCATGATGATGACGATTTCTTCCATTTTTGCCGTGATTGCCAACACTCCAGAGTCTCTGGGGATGCGCACCGAGCTGTGGGAGTATCTGCGGCAGAAGGACCCCGCCCTCTACCGCCGCTGCCGCTACCGCGCCACCAACGCCGCCACCAACATTCCCGGTTACCAGGGCCGAAAGTTGTCTGTTTCACTCTATCGCATGGCTAGAAAAATATACAAATTTAACTGATTCGTCAATCCCTGGGAGTAGAAGCTTCTATTTCCAGGGATTTTGCATAAATTACGCAATTATTTTCCTAGCAGGATGCTACCCCTTTTCTAGTTGCAATTTTACAGAAAGATGCTATACTGTAAGGCGTTGGGGTTCAGGCTGTACACAGCAAATCCATCCCCCAACGATAAATTAGGAGGTTACTCATTTTGCCGGACGACCCATCTATATTGCCCAAGCTTCTGGTCCTCATTGTTCTGATCTTGGTCAACGCCTTTTTCGCGGCCGCCGAGATCGCCGTCATCTCCCTGTCCGAAACCAAGCTGAAAAAGCAGGCGGAGGAAGGAGATAAGAAAGCCAAGAAGCTCCTGGCCTTAACCCAGGCGCCCGACCATTTCCTCTCCGCCATTCAAATCGCCATCACCCTGGCAGGCTTCCTGTCCTCCGCCTTTGCCGCCGACAGCTTTTCCGATCCCCTTGTGAATTGGCTGGTGGCCCGAGGCGTGACCCAGATTCCCGCCGGGACCCTGAACACCATCACCGTCATCATCATCACCATCATCCTCTCCTACTTCAGCCTGGTGCTGGGCGAACTGGTGCCCAAGCGCATCGCTATGAAGAAGACAGAGGCGGTGGCCCGGATGACCGTGGGCCCTGTGTGCGTCATCGCCACGGTGTGCCGCCCCATCATCTGGCTGCTGTCCAAGTCCACCAACGGGGTGCTGCGTCTGCTGCACATTGACCCCAAGGCCGACGAGGAAGAGGTGTCTGAGGACGAAATCCGTATGATGGTGGATTTGGGCGAGGAGCGCGGCACCATTGAAACCGCCGAGAAGGAGCTCATTGAGAACATCTTTGAGTTTAACAACTCCACCGCCGAGGATGTGATGGTCCACCGTACCGACATGGTGATGATCTGGGCCGGGGACACCCCCGAAGAGATCTTGAACACCATTCGGCAGTCCGGTCTGTCCCGCTTCCCCGTCTACGAGGAAGACGCCGACGACATTGTGGGTATCTTATCCACCCGGGTCTACCTGCTCAATACCCAGCAGGCGCACCCCAAGCCCCTGCGGGAGCTGCTCTACCCCGCCTACTTCGTCCCTGAATCGGTGCGCACCGACGTGCTGTTCCGGGATATGCAGAGCAAAAAGGTCCACCTGGCCATTGTGGTGGACGAATACGGCGGGACCTCTGGTCTGGTGACCATGGAGGACCTGCTGGAAGAGATCGTGGGCAACATCTACGACGAGTTCGACCCCCAGGAGGAGGCCGATCTGGTCCAGTTGGACGACAACCTCTGGCAAGCTTCCGGCTCCTGTGACCTGGACCAACTGGCGCAGGCTCTGGACATCACCTTCCCAGAGGACCAGGAGTTCGATACTCTGGGCGGCCTGGTCTTTGCCCAACTGTCTGTGATTCCCTCCGACGGCGAACAGCTGGAGCTGGACGCCTACGGGCTTCACATCAAGGTGCTCAACTTCACCGACCGACGGGTGGAGCTGGCCCAAGTCTCCAAGCTCCCTCCCCAAGAAGAGGAAGCCAAACACTGACCCCAGCATTTCTATTGTAGATGAGCAGGGCTCCTGGCCTTGTTTTTCTAATAGATCTTCTTAGTTATGGTGCGCCACCCCGCACCATTCTCACCCTGTAAATGACAGAACGGAGGAAACATTTCTATGCGAAAGACAAAGATTATTTGCACCCTGGGCCCTGCTTCCGACAGCGAGGAGATGATTGAGAAGCTCATCCTCACCGGCATGAACGCCGCCCGCTTCAACTTCTCTCACGGCACCCATGAGTCCCACCTGGCTGTTCTCACCCGCGTGAAGAACGTCCGGGATCGTCTGGGCTGCCCCGTGGCTACCATTCTGGACACCAAGGGCCCTGAGATTCGCATTCGTTCTTTTGCCAGCGGCAAGATCGAGCTGGCCGATGGCGATACCTTCACCCTGACCACCCGTGAGGTGGACGGCGACAACACCATCGTGTCCGTGACCTACCCCAACCTGCACAACGAGGTGTCCGTGGGCACCCACCTGCTCATTGACGACGGCCTGGTGGACATCGAGGTCACCGAAATCAAGGGTCAGGACATCATCTGCAACGTGGTCACCGGCGGCCCCCTGTCCAACAACAAGTCCATCAACATCCCCAACACCCACATCTCCCTGCCCGCTCTGACCGAGAAGGACAAGAGCGATCTGAAGTTTGCCGTGGAGAACGACTTCGACTTCATCGCCGCCTCCTTCGTCCGTCAGGCCTCCGACGTGGAGGAGATTCGTGCCGTTCTGGACTCCCACGGCGGCCAGAACATCGGCATCATCGCCAAGATCGAGAACCAGGAAGGCGTGGACAACCTGGACGAGATCCTGAAGGTTGCCGACGGCCTGATGGTGGCCCGTGGCGACCTGGGCGTGGAGATCCCCGCTCAGGACGTGCCCGTCATCCAGAAGCGCATGATCAAGGCTGCTATCGCCCAGGGCAAGCACGTGGTCACCGCCACCCAGATGCTGGACTCCATGATCCGCAATCCCCGTCCCACCCGTGCTGAGGTGTCCGACGTGGCCAACGCCGTGTTCGACGGCACCGGCTGCGTGATGCTCTCCGGTGAGACCGCCTCCGGCAAGTACCCCGTGGAGGCCCTGAAGACCATGGTGGACATCGTCACCACCGCTGAGAACGCCACCAACTACTGGAAGCGCTTCCGTAAGTCCACCGTGGACCACACCGCTTCCATCACCGATGCCATCAGCCACACCGCCTGCCTGACCGCTATGGACCTGAAGGCTACCGCCATCCTCACTGCCACCGAGACCGGCCACACTGCCCGTATGACCACTCGGTACCGTCCCGCTTGCACCGTGGTCGCCCTGACCACCAACGAGCGTGTCCGCCGTCAGCTGGCCATCACCTGGGGCGTGGCTCCCTTCCTGTCCGGCACCGTGGACTCCACCGACCGTCTGTTCTCTCTGTGTGTGGAATCCGCCAAGAAGGAGGGCGTTGTCCAGGAGGGTGATACCGTGGTGATCACCGCTGGCGTGCCCATCGGCAAGAGCGGCTCTACCAACCTGATCAAGGCTCAGGTCGTAAAGTAAGTTCATATTAGCCATACTAAAGGGGGACGGTGTACCACCGTCCCCCTTCGTGGTCTTGCCAAAGAAGTCCCAGGACTTCTTTGGCAAAAAAGATTGCATGACGGATGGGGCTCGATTTCTGACGAAAAAGTCACCCCACCCGTCATGAGAAGTGTCATTTCCCCGGCACATGTCCGTGGAAATGACGGGATTTCAATTTATTCCGTCATCTGCGGATGACGGAACTCTGCGAGGCTCCGAACCCCGAGAGTTTTTCCACAGCCTGAAAAAGGGGACGGGGTGCCACCGTGCCCCCTCGTGCTATTTCATCCCGCCT
>CABPXX010000076.1 GCA_902461475.1 uncultured Eubacteriales bacterium
GCCCGCCGGGACAGCTCCCACCGGGCCACCGCACAGGGGGATAGGGTGCGGCGGTCCCGGGGCTCGAAGTTTTCCACCACCACAGCCTGGTAGCGGGACGTGTCGTCCCCAGCCATGGCGGCCTCATAGGGGGTCAATTCCACCACCGGTGCCCCGGTCAAACGGCGCAGCAGGTGGGCCGTGGCGGTGTTGCCCCGCCCCACCACGGCAATGGGGTCATCAATCTGGGAGTTCTTGATCGGCGTAGTCGATAACACTGCTGACAAACCTCACTTCCACCACGGTGCCCGGTGATACCTCGGTATTGGCGGCGATGCTCTGGTTGATGGCCTCCAGGTTGCCGCCGTCATCGGTCACACCTGTGGCTCGCAGGAATAGGCCCATCTCTTCCAGGGTATTTTTGGCCTCCGAGGGGCTGAGGCCCTCCAGGTCGGGCACCTTCACCTTGTCCTTGGGTACCTCTTCGCCCAGATACAAGATCACGGTGGAGCTGCCGGGGATGGTCACACCGGAGGCGGGCAGCTGCCCGGTGACGGTGTTGCCACTGCCCACGGTGCGGCAGCGGATGCCACGGTCGGTGAGCAGGCCCTTGGCCACGGTGAGCTCATAGCCGGTGACGTTGATCATGGTGGTGTCCGAAGCTTCCAGCTCGTCGGTGGTATACTGCTTCTCCACGCCCATGTAGTCTAGAATGTCGGCCAGCAGCTGCCCGGCCATGGGGGCGGCGATGTTACCGCCGCTGATGTAGGTGCCGGAGGGGGTGTAGTTGGAGTTGGAGGCCGACTGCTCGGGGGAGTCGTAGGCCAGCAGCACCAGCACCTTGGGGTTATCCACAGGGGCAAAGCCCATGAAGGAACAGATCAGGTCGCCGGAAGTTTCGTCTCGCTTCTGGGAGGTACCGGTCTTACCACCGATGCGGTAGCCCGCCATGTAGGCGTTACGGCCAGAGGCGGAGGGTCCAGCCACCACGCTCTCCAGCATACCGCGGAGGGTAGAAGAGGTCTCCTCGCTGATGACCTGGCGCACCTCCTGCACCTGGTGGTAGTAGGTGCTGTTGCCATCGTCGTCGCTCACCGACTGCACCACGTAGGGCTCCAGCAGGTGTCCGCCGTTGATGACAGAGGCAAAGGCGCTCACCATCTGGATGGGGGTGATCTTAAAGGTCTGACCGAAGGAGGCAGTGGCCACGGAAGTCTCACCGTAGATGCTGGTGAAGAAGTCCCGTCCGCCGGACCAGAACACGCTGGTGCCCTCTCCGTACAGGTCGATGCCGGTGGAGTCAAACAGGCCGTAGCTCTCCAGGTAGTCCCAGAAGGTATCGGCGCCCATTTTGGCGGCAATCTGCATCATACCGTCGTTACAGGAGTTCTCCAGCACCTGGGTCACTGTCTGGTCTCCGTGTCCGCTGCTCTTGTGACAGGTGATGTATCGGTCGGCCACCTTCTGACCACCGTCACAGTAGAAGTGGTCGTCGGGAGAGATGATGCCCTCCTCCAAGGCCGCGGCCACCACCAGAGGTTTAAAGGTAGAACCGGGCTCGTAGGTGTCAGACAGGGCCTTGTTTCTCCACTGGAGGTTGAGGGCGTCGCTGACGGCCTGGTTGTACTCATCGCTGTCCTCGCCGTACTCCTCGGCCAGGGATTTCAGCTCATCCAGCAGTTCCTGGTCGAAGACGCTGGCATAGCTGTTGGGGTCAAAGTTGGGGCTGCTGGCCATACCCAGCACCGCTCCGGTGGAGGGGTCCAGGGCAATGGCGAAGCCACCCTTTTTCACGTTGTAGGTCTTGATGCCCTCCTCCAGGGTCTGCTCCAGCATGGACTGGATGGTGGCATCAATGGTCAGGTGGAGGTTGCCGCCGTTCTCGGCGTCGATGTATTCCTCATAGGTGGAGAGCATCTCGGTGCCGGCTCCCGTCTTGGAGGTGCCCACTCGTCCAGTGGCACCGAACAGCACATCCTGGTACAGGGCCTCCACACCCTGGGCACCCACCTTGACGCTGCCGCTGTTCTCGGTATAGGCCATAAATCCCAGGATGTGGGCGCCCACCGAGGAGTAGGGGTAATAGCGCTTGCTGGAGGGCTCGAAGTAGAGCATGGAGGAGAGTTTGTTCTCCTTAATAAACTCCCGCACCGCGGTGGTCTCCTCCTCCTCCAGCTCGTAGGCCAGAGGCTCATAGGCGGAGTCGGTGTTCTCAATGCGCTGGCGCAGCCGGTCCTCGTTGAGGCCCAGCAGGTCCACCAGGCCGTCCACGATCAGGTCCCGCTTGTCCTCGATGGCCTGCTCGTACTCCTCCTGCTTCAGGTTGCCGTCATCGTCCTCATAGCTGCTCTTGTTCACCGAAACCACCACGTCCCGGGGGGAGAGGATCAGCTGATAGACGGTGCCGGACCGGGCCAGGATACGGCCCTGGGCGTCGTAGATGGCACCCCGTCCGGCGTTGACCGCCACGTCCAGGGTCTGCTGATTGGCCGCCCGCTGCTCCCATTCATCGTGCTGGAAGATTTGCAGCTTCACCAGCTGGGCCACCAGGGGCACAAAGGCCAGCACTCCCACCACCGCCAGCAACACCACCGTGCGGCGGAAGAGACTACGGTTTCCCTGTCCAGGGGAGCGGCGTGAATTGGATTTGGGTTTTTGCATGTGTCTTCGCTCCTATATATATTCCGGTTTGGCGTGGCGGCATATCGGGACAAGAAGGGCGTAAGAAACCGGTCAAAGTTTTCTTACGCCCCTCATTCTCTCTTATGTCCGCATTTCATTGTATGTGTTCTGGGGCGGCCATTATGACAGCATGCCGCTCAGAAATTCCTCAATTTGGCGAATCAGGCCGGAGACTCCCTCCCGAGCCTCCTGGTAGTACACCACACTGTCGTCCTGGGACAAGTCCAGGTAGACGGTCTGGCCTGCGCCCGCCTCCACCATGGAACCATCAGCGGTGAGCTGCTGCTCCAACGCTGTCAGGTCAAAGGTCTTTTCATACTGGGCCATCAGTGTTTTTTTCTCATCCTGCAACTCGGACAGGGTAGAACGCAGTTCTACCGTCTCCGCGTTGACCATGGCCAGCTGGGCGCTGCACACCACCAGCAACAGAGCACAGGCGATGGCTGCCACAAATCCCACAATGGTGAAGGGCGCCACAGCGCTCTGGGCCCGGACCTGTACCTGGGGCCGGGTGGCCACCCGCTCCCGGGGTCTGACTCTGGGTCGCCGGGGCTGCTCCACCTCTCTTCTCCGCTCCCGGGCGGGGGCGGTGTTGTCTACTTTATAAGCTACGTTGCCATAGGTGGCGTACTGTCTAACTTTGCGCTGGGTTGCCATAGTGATGTCTCCTTTTATTATCTCACTCACAGCTTCTCTGCCACACGCAACTTGGCACTGCGAGCCCTTGGATTCTCTTCAAGTTCCTGGGGGGTGGAAACAATGGGCTTTTTCCCCACCAGGCGCACCTTGGGGGTCTTCCCGCACACGCACACGGGGAAGTCCGGGGGGCAGGTACAACCCTTGGCCCACCCTGCATAGGCCGTCTTCACCAGGCGGTCCTCCAGGGAGTGGAAGGAAATGATGGCCAGCCGTCCGCCGGGGTTCAAGAGGTCCAGGGCGGTATCCAGCATCCGCTCCACTTCCCCCAACTCGTCGTTGACGGCGATGCGAATGGCCTGGAAGGACCGCTTGGCCGGGTGCTGTTTCTCCCGGCACGCCTTGGCGGGCATGGCGCTGCGGATCAAATCCGCCAACTCCAGGGTGGTGCGCACCGGAGCCTGGGCCCGGTGGCGTACAATGGCTGCGGCGATGGGGCCGGCGTAACGCTCCTCCCCGTACTGCCACAAGATTCGTTTCAGCTCCTCCTGAGACCACTCGTTGACCACCTCATAGGCGGTGAGGGCGGCGGACTGGTCCATCCGCATGTCCAGAGGGGCGTCCTGTAAATAGGAAAAACCTCGGGCCGCCTCGTCCAGCTGGGGCGAGGACACGCCCAGGTCAAACAACATACCATCCACGGCGGGGATATCCAGCTTGCGGAGAATCTCCCCCACCTGGCTGAAGTTCCCACGCACCAGGGTCACCCGGTCCATGAGCCCTTCCAATCGGGCCGGCGCGGCTTCCAAAGCGGCGGCGTCCCGGTCAATGCCGATGAGTCGGCCAGTGGTCAGGCGCTTGGCAATCTCTCGCGAGTGCCCCGCCCGGCCCAACGTGCCGTCCACATAGATGCCGTCGGGCTTGATGTTCAAGCCGTCCAGACACTCCTGGAGCAGCACAGACTTGTGTGTATATTCCATGGATTAAATCCCCAGTCCTTCCAACAGTGCCGCAATGTGCTCGGGGTTGAGCTGCTGTGCGGTCTTGGCCTTCCAGTTCTCCGCACTCCAGATCTGGGCCCGGTCGTTGTTGCCGGTAATCACCACATCCCGATCAATCTTGGCGTAGTCCTTCAAATAAGAGGGCACCTGAAAGCGCCACTGCTTGTCCGGCTCACACAGCTGAGCCGAGGCAAAGAAGACATCCATGGAGGCTGCCTGCGCGGTGGTCAGGTTGGCCACCCGCTCTTGGAGCTTGTTCCACGCCGCCATAGGGTACAGCGTCAAGTTCTCCTTGACCCCCACAGCCAGGTAAAACTGGGAGCCCAATTCCTCCCGGAGTTTGGACGGCACAATGAGACGCCCGGCGCTGTCAAGACTATGCTCGTAGGTGCCAGTCATCCTGCGTCCCCTCCATTTCACTCCATTTCACTCCAAGTTATCCCTAGTATACATCCCCCTGGTTGAAATTGCAAGGACTTTTTTCCTGGAAAAATATGAAGTTTTCTTGAATAAAATCACGGATTCCACTGTTTATTCTGCCAAACGCCGGGAATTGGGTCACTTATTCGTTCCATACCTCCCGGGCGTCCCGGGTGGTGGAGTAAAATGGAGGACCACAAAGCGTGTGCCTCCCAACGAAGGGTTTAAAATTGGAAAGGACCGCAGAATGTGCGCCATCCTGCGGTCCTCCATTCAAATCTCTCTTATTGATCTGCCTCGGCGTCGTAGGCGCGGTTGGCAGAGGTTGTGCTGCTGGGAATTCCCAGGGCCTCGTGGAACTTGCTCTGCACCCGGCGCATCTCGGCGTGGGCCTCGCCCAGAGCCTCCTCCGCCCGGCGCATCACGTCCTCACAGTACTGGTTGGCAACGGTGCGCATTTCCTTGGACTTCTGGTCGGCCTGGGCCATCATCTCGCTGGCCTTCTGGCGGGCCACCGCCATCACCTCGGTCTCGCTGACCAGGCGGCGGGCCTCGTTCTCTGCCCGCTTCTGCAGCTCCTCAGCCTCACGCTTGGCGCTGGAGAGCAACTCGTTGCGGTTGTTGAGCACCTTGCGGGCCTCGGCCAGCTCCACGGGCAGCTGGGCCTTGGCGTCCTCGATGAGGTCCAGGGCCTTGTCCCGCTCGATGACGCACTTCTCAGAGCTCAAAGGCGCATTGCGGGCCTCGTCCACCATATCAAACAGCATATTCAGCAATTCTTCCACAGAAGTTGCCATAGGTAATTCCTCCTTATTGTTCCTGGGCCCCATTGACCCGATTCTGTACCTGGGTAATAATCTGTCTCGGGACAAATTCCGATAGGTCTGCCCCGTATCTCGCCATTTCTTTCACGACGGTGGAGCTGAGATAGGCGTACTTGGGACTGGTGTACAAAAACACGGTGTCCAGCTCCTCATACAGTTTGGCATTGATCATGGCCATTTGAATCTCAGACTCATAGTCGGACACGGCCCGCAAACCCTTCACCAGCACCTTGGCCCCGTGCTGTCTGGCGTAGTCGGCCAGCAGCTGGCGGGAACAGTCCACCTTCACATTTGGTAGTCCTTCCGTCACCTTCTCAATGAGTTCCACCCGCTCTTCCGGGGTGAACAGGCCGTTTTTGCTGGAATTGACCATCACACACACGATGAGCTCGTCAAAGATGGCGGCCGCCCGCTTGATGATGTTCAAATGCCCCAGCGTCACCGGGTCAAAGCTGCCGGGGTAGATGGCTCGTTTCATTGGGTCACACACTCCTGCGGTACAAGGTCAGCTTGATCTTCCCGTACCGGTAGTCACGCCCCTTCTCATAGGGGGCCGCAAGCTCCGGAAGCTCGGCTTCCACTGGAGACTCGCATACTATTATACCATTTCTCGACACAATGTCAATTGCCGTCATGCGTTCCAGGGCCTGTTTTATACAGTCAGAGGCATAGGGCGGGTCGAGAAACACCAGGTCATAGGGCCCCTTGGCGCTGGCCAGGAAGGCGTCGAACTCCTTTTGGTGGAAGGCCGCCCGGTCGGTGAGGTTGCAGGCCTTCACATTGTCCCGCACGATCTTCATGGCCGCAGGCGAGTGGTCCACAAAATCGCACCAGGCCGCCCCCCGGGACAGGCACTCAATGCCCAGCTGTCCGGTGCCGGCAAACAGGTCCAGCACCCGTCGGCCGGGAATGTCAAACTGAATGATGTTGAAAAGCCCCTCTTTCACCCGGTCGGTGGTGGGGCGGGTGTCCATGCCGGGCAGCTCCTTGAGCCGCTTTCCCCG
>CABPXX010000077.1 GCA_902461475.1 uncultured Eubacteriales bacterium
CAGGCACACACCAGACCGCCCACCAGGCCGCCCAGCACACAGGCCATAGCCACCAGCTGCAACTGGGCATTCTCCCGCAGCAGCCCAGAGGAAATGGCCGCCGCCCCGGCCAATAGCACCAGCAGCTCCACCACAATGGCCACCACGCCCCCCAAAGCCACGCCCAAAACCATCTGGGTCGGGCCTCCCGGTTTCACATCGTCTTTGCGCAAAAAAAGCACCCCTTTCCACATGGTTGTTTCACCATATGCAAAGGGGTTGCTTCTCATGCGGACCTTACTTATCCTTCTTGTCCTTCTTCTCCTGAGTGGTGACATCCTGCTCAGCCTGGGTGCCCTTGCTGGAGATGGCCCACTTGGTGAACTCGATGCGCACACGGTCGGCGCCGGTCTCCATGACGATGGTCTCCTCCTTGATGGCACAGATGGTACCCACGATACCGCCGATGGTGGTGATCTGGTCCCCCACCTTCAGGCTGGCGCGCATGGCGGCCGCTTCCTTCTTCTTCTTGCTCTCGGGACGGATGAGCAGGAAGTAGAACACGGCGATCATGATGAGGATCATAAGAACGCTAGACATTGCTTCGGCAGGCATACAACGATTCTCCTTCTATGTGTGGATTGTAAAAAGATACATCACGTGTCATTATACCCGGATTATCCCTGAAACACAAGCCCTATTTTCCGCTCCAGACGTCAGGGCATCCGCTGAGCCAGTTTCTCCGAGTATTCCGCCCGGAACTGCTGGAAGGTGCCCTCGTCCAGGGCCTGACGGATGCGCTCCATGAGCTTATTGTAGAAGTACAGGTTGTGCATGACAGCCAGACGCAGCCCCAGCATCTCCCCGGCAGTAAACAGGTGGCGCACATAGGCCCGAGAGAAGTTGCGGCACACGGGGCAGTCACACTCGGGGTCGATGGGTAACTCATCGGTCTTATACCGCTCATTTTTCATGTTCATCCACCCGCTCCAGGTAAACAGCTTGCCGTGGCGGGCGTTGCGGGCGGGCATGACGCAGTCAAAGAAGTCCACGCCCCGGGCCACGCCCTCGATGATGTTGGAGGGCGTCCCCACCCCCATGAGGTAGCGAGGCTTATCCTGGGGCATATGGGGCTCCACGGCATCGATGATGTCGTACATCACCTGGGTGGGCTCGCCCACCGCCAGGCCGCCGATGGCGTAGCCGTCGCACTCCACCTTAGCCGTCTCCTGTATGTGCCAGATGCGCAGGTCCGGGAAGGTGGCACCTTGGTTGATGCCAAAGAGCATCTGGCCGGGGTTGACACAGTCAGGCTGGGCGTTGAGCTTGTCGTGCTCGTCCTTACACCGCTTCAGCCACCGCAGAGTCCGCTCACAGGAGGCCTTAGCATACTCGTAGGTGGCAGGGTTCTCCACGCACTCGTCAAAGGCCATGGCAATGTCGCTACCCAGGTTGGACTGGATGCGCATGGACTCCTCAGGGCCCATGAAGATCTTGCGCCCGTCCAGGTGGGAGGCAAAGGTCACCCCTTCTTCGGTGATCTTGCGCAGCCCGGACAGGGAGAACACCTGGAAGCCACCGGAGTCGGTGAGCATGGGCCCGTCCCAGCGCATGAACTTGTGCAGGCCGCCCATCTGGCGCACCACGTCATCGCCGGGACGCAGGTGGAGGTGGTAGGTGTTGGACAGCTCCACCTGGCAGCCGATGTCCTTGAGGTCAAAGGCGGACAGGCCACCCTTGATGGCCCCCTGGGTGCCCACATTCATGAACACCGGGGTCTGGACGGTGCCGTGGGGAGTGGTGAACTGGCCCCGGCGGGCCTTTCCCTCAGTTTTCAACAATTCAAACATGTGTGTCTCCTTTTCGCTGCATGTCAAGAGATGAACATGGCATCTCCAAAGCTGAAGAATCGGTATCGGTTCTCCACCGCCTCCTTGTAAGCCGCCAGCACATGCTCCCGGCCCGCCAGGGCGGACACCAGCATGATGAGGGTGGACTCGGGCAGGTGGAAGTTGGTGATGAGGCCGTCCAGCACCTTGAAGCGGTAGCCGGGGTAGATGAAGATGTTGGTCCACCCCGCCTTGGCCTCCATGGTGCCGTCCTCGTTGGCCCAACTCTCAATGGTGCGGCAGGAGGTGGTACCCACACAGATGACCCGGCCTCCGGCGGCCTTGGTGGCGTTGATGACGTCCGCCGTCTCCTGGGAGATGACGCAGTACTCCGAGTGCATCTCGTGGTCGGTGACCTCCTCCGCCTTCACCGGGCGGAAGGTACCCAGTCCCACGTGGAGGGTGACATAGCACACCTTCACCCCCATGTCCTGGACCTGCTGCAACAGCTCCGGGGTAAAGTGCAGGCCAGCGGTGGGCGGCAGAGCCCACTACTTTGGAGTACACCGTCTGGTATCGCTCAGAGTCCTCCAATTCCTCCTTGATGTAGGGAGGCAGGGGCATTTTGCCCAGCTTCTCCAGGGTCTCTAAAAAGATGCCCTCGTGGTCGAAGCGGACCAGGCGGTTGCCGCCCTCCACTTCCCCCACCACCTCAGCGGTGAGCTCTCCGTTGCCGAAGGTGATTTTGGCCCCAGTGTGCAGCTTCTTGCCCGGGCGCACCAGGCACTCCCAGACCTTCTCGCCCCGGTCAATGAGCAGCAGCACCTCACAGGCCCCGCCGGTGCTGCGGTGGCCCAGCAGACGGGCGGGCAGCACCCGGCTGTCGTTGAGCACCAGGCAGTCCCCCGCCCGCAGCAGCTTGGGCAGGTCGTAGAAGTGCATGTGCTGGGTTTCCCCTGTCACCTTGTCCAAGGTCAGCAGCCGGGAGGCGTCCCGCCGCTCCAGGGGCGTCTGGGCAATGAGTTCTTCCGGCAAATCAAAATAAAAATCAGATGTTTTCACAATTTTCCCACCGTTCTCGCCATCATTTCCCCGGCATACCTTCTTGAGCGCACACATACAATGCTCTGTCCCCTCCCCGCTTCCACCTTGGGGCGGGCCGGGGGACACGAAAAAAATTTCCTTTTTTTCGCCGGATATGGAAATGATAAATTGACACTTTAATGCGATAATGTTATGATGTCTAGTAAGTATTTCGTCGAACTGGGTGGACAGCGGATATCCCTCTACCTCGACGCATACGCTGTTCTATTATAATACAACATCCGCCCACGTTTCAACCACTTCTTTCCCGTGGGCAGGAGGAGGTCATTTCCGTGCATGAATACAAAGTAGGTATCATCGGCGCCACCGGCATGGTGGGCCAGCGTTTCGTCACCCTGTTGGCCAACCACCCCTGGTTCCGCCTCACCGTTCTGGCCGCCAGCCCCCGCTCTGCCGGGAAGCGGTATGAGGAGGCCGTGGCGGGCCGCTGGGCCATGGACGTGCCCATCCCCGAGGTGGCAAAGGACATGGTGCTGCTCAGCGCCCACAACGACGTGGAGGCTATTGCCAGCCAGGTGGACTTTGTCTTCTCCGCTGTGGACATGTCCAAGGACGCCATTCAGGCCCTGGAGGAGACCTATGCCCGCCACGAGTGCCCGGTGGTGTCCAACAACTCCGCCCATCGCTGGACTCCCGACGTGCCCATGGTGATTCCCGAGGTCAACCCCCAGCACCTGGAGGTCATCCCCGCCCAGAAGCAGCGGCTAGGCACCCAGCGCGGCTTTATCGCCGTGAAATCCAACTGCTCCATCCAGAGCTATGTTCCCGCCCTCACTCCCCTGCTGGGCTACGGCATTGAGAAGATTCTGGTGTGCACCTATCAGGCCATCTCTGGAGCGGGTAAGACCTTTGAGACCTGGCCGGAGATGGTGGATAACCTGATCCCCTACATCGGCGGCGAGGAGGAGAAAAGCGAGCAGGAGCCCCTGAAGGTGTGGGGCCGGGTGGAAAACGGGGTCATTGTCAACGCAGACGCCCCCGCCATCACCGCCCAATGCCTGCGGGTGCCCGTGTCCAACGGCCACACCGCCGCTGTCTTTGTCACTTTTAAAAACAAGCCCACTGAGGAGCAGATGAAGGAGGCCTGGCGCACCTATCAAGGCCGGGCCCAGGAGTTGAAGCTGCCCACCGCTCCTCAGCAGTTCCTCCACTACTTTGAGGAGCCCGACCGTCCCCAGGCCAAGCTGGACCGGGAGCTGGAGGGCGGTATGGCCGTCTCCGTGGGTCGTCTGCGCCCCGACACCCAGTACGACTACAAGTTTGTCTCCCTCTCCCACAACACCCTGCGGGGCGCCGCCGGCGGCGCGGTGCTGCTGGCCGAGCTTTTATGTGCGGAGGGGTACATTGAGCCCGTCCGCTAATCCATGAATTTGAAAAAGAAAGGAAGTTGCCCTATGCGCACACCCGTGTTCACCGGTTCCTGTCCGGCGCTGGTCACACCCTTTGACCAAAACGGCGCCATCAATTACGACGCCTTCGGCAAACTCATCGACGCGCAAATTGAAGCCGGGGTGGATGCCGTGTGCGTCTGCGGCACCACCGGCGAGTCCGCCACCATGTCCATTCGGGAGCACATCGCCGCCGTGGAGTTCTGCGTCAAGCGGGTCAATCACCGAGTCAAGGTGATCGCCGGAGCGGGCAGCAACGACACCTCCGCCGCGGTCTACCTGTCCCAGCACGCCCAGGACTCCGGAGCCGATGCCCTGCTCCACGTCACCCCCTACTACAACAAGGCCAGCCAGACCGGCCTCATCCGCCATTACGAGTACATCGCCGACCGGGTGGACCTGCCCATCATCCTCTACAACGTGCCCAGCCGCACCGGGGTGTCCTTCACCGCCGAGACCTACCGTCACCTGTCCCAGAACCCCCAGTTCAACGGCGTGAAGGAGGCCTCCGGCAACTTCTCCCTGCTGGCCCACACCCGTTTCCTGTGCGGAGATGACTTCTACATCTGGTCGGGCAACGACGACCAGGTGGTGCCCATGATGGCCCTGGGGGCTAAGGGCGTCATCTCTGTGGCCTCCAACCTCATTCCCGAGGTGATGGTGAAGATGACCAAGCTGTGCCTGGACAACGACTTCGAGGCCGCCTCCAAGCTGCAAATCAAGTACATGGACCTCATCGACGCCCTGTTCCTGGAGGTCAACCCCATTCCCATCAAGGCCGCTTTGAACCTGATGGGAATGGAGATGGGTGGACTGCGCCTGCCCCTGTGCGAGATGTCCGAGAAGAACCTGGAGACTCTGCGTAGTTCCATGGCCCGCATGGGTCTTCTGTGAGGGCTGCCCCATGCAAAAGATAATCATTTCCGGCTGCAACGGCCACATGGGCCGTGTGGTCGCTGACATCTGTGCCTCCGACCCCCAGGTGGAGGTGGTGGCGGGCATCGACATTCTGGGCCAGCCCAACCCCAACTTCCCCGTGTTTTCCTCCCCCGCCGCCTGCGACGTGGAGGCGGACGCCGTCATTGACTTCTCCCATCCCTCCGCCCTGGCCCCTCTGCTGGAGATGTGCCAGGCCCGGAATCTCCCCGTGGTGCTGGCCACCACCGGCTATGACCAGGGACAACTGGAGGAGATACAGCAGGCTATGACCAGCAGCAGCTGGATGCCATCTCGGAGGCCGCCAACCACATCCCCGTGTTTCGCTCAGCCAACATGTCTCTGGGTGTGAATGTGCTGCTGGACCTGGTGAAAAAGGCCGCCTCGGTTCTGGGGCTGGACTACGACGTGGAGATCGTGGAGCGACACCACCACCGAAAGGTGGATGCCCCCAGCGGCACCGCCCCGATGATTGCCGATGCTGCTGGTCGCGGGTGTGCCGTCCCCCCCCGCCACAGTGTGCGCCAGCCCCGCGGGCCCCATGAGATTGGCATCTCCGCCGTGCGTGGGGGCACCATTGTGGGAGACCACACGGTGATCTTCGCCGGACGGGACGAGGTCATTGAGCTCAGCCACCACGCCGCCAGCCGAGAGGTATTCGCCAGCGGTGCGGTGCGGGCTGCCAAGTTCCTCACCGGAGTACAGGCCCCGGGACTCTACGATATGTCCTACTTGATATAAAAAATTCTCTCGGACAGCAGCTGCTGTCCAAGAGAATTTTTTATTATTCGGCAATCTTCACGCAGTGGAACACTTTCTTGCCCTTCTTGATGATGGCACCGTCGGCGCCGCAGTCCTGGCAGCAGAACTGGGCATTGACGTCAGTGACCTTGGCATCGTTGACGGACACGCCGCCCTGCTGCACCAGGCGGCGGGCCTCACCCTTGGAGGGGCACAGGCCGCACTTGACCAGCAGGGCCAGAAGGCCGATCTTGCCCTCGCAGAAGTCACCCTGGCACAGGGTGGTGGTGGGCATGCTGGAGCGGTCTCCGCCGCCGGCAAACAGGGCCTTGGCAGCGGCCTGAGCCTTCTCTGCCTCCTCCTTGCCGTGGACCAGGGCGGTGAGCTCGTAGGCCAGAATCTCCTTGGCCTTATTCAGCTGACTGCCCTCCCAGCTGTCCATCTCGTCGATCTGCTCCAGAGGCAGGAAGGTGAGCATACGGATGCACTTGAGCACGTCCGCATCCTCCACGTTACGCCAGTACTGGTAGAAGTCGTAGGGGCTGGTCTTGTTGGGGTCCAG
>CABPXX010000078.1 GCA_902461475.1 uncultured Eubacteriales bacterium
CCTGGGCGTGCACGGGGGCAAGGGGGGCGGCGGGGGCGGTGGAGCCGTATTGCAGCACCCCGATGAGGGCGGACACCAGGAAGATGCCCACGGTGCTCAGTTTGGCCAGCCAGGCCACAATGATACCGGTCCAGCCCACATCGTCGGTGATGGAGGCGGACAGGATGCCGGCGGTGCCCACCTTGAAGGCGGCGGCCAGGCCGATGAGGCAGGCGGAGAGGAACACGGTGCGCAGCACAATGGTGCTCACCTTCATGCCTGCATACCGGGCAGTGCCCATGGAGTCGCCCACCACGGCGATCTCATAGCCCTGCTTAGTGCGCTTGAGGTAGACGTACACCAGCACGCCAATGAGCAGCGTAATGAGCACACAGATGTTCAGCCCGAACTTGCCCAGCATAATTCGGGGGAAGGACACGATGGAGGTGAAGCTGGCGAAGGTGGGACGGGCGGACTCTGCGCTCAGGAAGAAGTTCCAATCCGCCTTGGTCTCCCCCAGGAAGGTGAGGAAGTACAGGGCGATGTAGTTGAGCATCAGGGTGAGCAGGGTCTCGTTGGTGCCGAACTTCGCCTTCAAGGCAGCCACAAACAGGCCCAGCAGTCCGGCGGCCAGCATGGCGGCCAGGCACATCAGGAGCAGCACCACCGGAGTGGGCAGCACGGGCCCGGCCTGAAACGCCACCGCGGCGGCGGCAATGGCGCCCACAATGAACTGGCCCTCGCCGCCGATGTTCCAAAACCGCATCTTAAAGGCCAGAGACAGGCCTAAGGCGGTGAGAATCAGAGGCACCAGGATTTTCAGGTAGTTTTCCGCCGCCTTATAGGCGATCTTGTTGCCCACCATACCCATGGTGAACATTTTGAAGTAGTACTCCAGGGGGTTGACGCCCATGGCCAGCAGCACCAGGCCGCCCAGCACCAGGGCCAACGCCACCGCTCCCACAATGAGGAGGATTTTTTCCCACAGCGGGCAGTCCTCCCGCTTGACGATGTGCACACGCATGGCTTATTGCTCCTCCCCTTCCTCTTGGAATAAGCTGTCGGCGGCATAGCCGGCGGGCTTGTCCTCGTATTTGTGGGTCAAATCCAAGCTGCCCGTCATCATCAGGCCCAGCTCCTCCTTGGTGGTCTTGTGGGCGTGGACCACGCCCATGACCTTGCCGTGACACAGCACCAGAATTTTATCGCACAGGGCCATCATCACGTCCAAATCCTCGCCCACGAAGAGGATGCCCACGCCGCTCTTCTTCTGCTCGTTGAGGATGTTATAGATGGCGTAGGAGGAGTGGATGTCCAGGCCACGCACCGGGTAGGCGGTGACAATGACGTTGGGGCCCGCCTTGATCTCTCGGCCCAGCAGTACCTTCTGCACGTTGCCGCCGGAGAGCCGGCGCACCGGGGTCTCGGTGGAGGGGGTGACTACACCCAGCTCCTCAATCACCCGCTGGGCGTCCTCTCGGCCTGCCTTCCGGTCCACAAAGGGGCCTTTGGCGTCGTTGTAGTTCTTCAAAATCATGTTGTCCGTAATGGACATGGAGGGGGCCAGGCCCATGCCCAGACGGTCCTCGGGGATGAAGGACATGGAGATGCCCTTGGCCAGAATCTCCTTGGGGCTCAGGCCCACAATGTTCTCGCCCTTGTGAATCATCTTGCCCGACTCGATGGGGCGCAGACCAGCGATGGCCTCACACAGCTCCTTCTGGCCGCATCCGGCGATGCCCGCCACGCCCAGCATCTCGCCGCCGCGGATGTAGAAGCTGACGTTGTCGATGGCCACGTTGCCCTCGTCGCTGCGGATGGTCAGGTCCCGAATCTCCAGCAGGGGCTTGAGCTTCTCCATCTTGGGCCGCTCAATGTTCAGGTCAATCTTGTGGCCCACCATCCACTCGGTGAGCTTCTGTTCGTTGGTCTCCTTGGTGTCCACGGTGGTGATATACTCGCCCTTGCGGAGGATAGCCACCCGGTCGGAGATGTCCATCACCTCGTTGAGCTTGTGGGTGATGATGATAATAGAGTGGCCCTCGTCCCGCATCCGGCGGAGCACCCCGAAGAGCTTTTCAATCTCCTGGACGGTGAGCACGGCGGTGGGCTCGTCCAGAATGATGACCTTGGCCCCGTAGTAGAGCACCTTGATGATCTCCAGGGTCTGCTTCTCGGACACCGCCATGTTGCACACCTGCTTGCGGGGGTCCAGGTCGAAGCCGAACTTTTTGGCCATCTCCTCAATCTTGCGGTAGCGGTCTTTTTTCAGCACAAAGCCCGCCTCCTGGGCCCCCATCCAGATGTTATCGGCGGCGGAGAACACATCCACCAGCTTGAAGTGCTGGTGGACCATGCCGATGCCCAGCCGCTTGGCGTCCTGGGGGGAGGAAATGGTCACGGGCTGGCCGTCCACCAGAATGGTGCCGCTGTCGGGGGTATAGATGCCGGACAGCATGTTCATCAGGGTGGTCTTGCCGGAACCGTTCTCTCCCAACAGGGAGAGAATCTCTCCTTTTCGGAGATTCAGGTTGACGTTGTGGTTGGCCACCACCGGACCGAAGGTCTTGGTGATGCCACGAAGTTCCACGGCATATTCTTCTGCCATGCAATCTGCCTCCTTCTCTCTTGGTTGAAGTTCGCTTTTTCCCATTCCCCACCAGCGGGGTGGGAACCAGGAAAAAGAAAACTTACCGGTTTTTGTTGGGCAAAAACCGCTGCCTTTCCCGATAAATGAAGCATCCGGGCCTGCCGGGAATGTCCGGCCGGCCCGGATGAATCGGGTCTTGCTGGGAGAGGGTTGGGCCTTAGCCCACCTGCACGCCCTCCACAAAGTAGTTCATGGTACCGGTGATCACAGCGTCCTCCACGCTCTTGCCGCCAGCGGGCACGATCTCCTTGCCGTCGTTGGTCTTCAGAGCGGAGTCGGTCTGGGTGATGGTGACGGAGCCGTCGTCATTCTTGGTGTAGGACAGCTTCACGCCGGAGAACACGTCCCACTCACCCGTGGCCAGCAGCTCGATGATGGCGTCCAGGTAATCCTGGGTGTCGGGGGCGCAGTTGTCGCTGAGCTCGGACACGCCCACCAGACCCTTCACCAGGCCCTCATAGTAGGCGGGGCCGCCCATGGCGGTGACAAAGTTCTCAGCGCCGCCGCAGGTCATGGCGGTCTCAATGGCGGTCTTGTAGTACACGTCCCAGTTCCACACAGCGGCGGTGAGGTGGGCCTTGGGGGCGTCCACGGTCATGTCGGAGTTGTAGCCGCAGCCAAACACGCCGGCCTTCTCAGCGGCGATCTGAGGCTGAGCGGAGTCACAGTGCTGGGCGATGACGCCGCAGTCATAGCTGTTGATGAGCTCCTCGGCAAAGGCGTACTCGTTCTGCTCGTCGTTCCACTTGCCCAGCTCCTTGACGTACACGGTGGCGTCGGGGTTCACGGACTGCACGCCCAGGGCGAAGCCGTTGATGCCGGAGCAGGTCTCAGCGTACTGGGTGCCGAAGGCGGAGACGTAGCCCACATTATTGTTGCCGGTCTCCAGGCTCTTCAAACCAGCGGCCACGCCGGTGAGGTAGCGGGCCTGGTAGATGCGGCCGAAGTAGTTGTTGAAGTTGGTCTCGTTGGACAGGTAGCCGGTGGCGTGGGAGAAGATCACCTCGGGGTACTCCTCAGCCTTGGCGTTCATGGCGTTGAGGTAGTTGAAGGAGATACCGAAGATGATATCACAGCCCTCACCCACCAGGTTGTCCACAGCGGCGGCCACCTTGTCGTCCTCCTCGGGCACCTCGTCCACGATGACCAGCTGGCTGTCAGGGTCCAGGCCCAGCTCGTCCATGGCGGTGGTGATGCCCTTGTGGTGGGCGTAGGTGTAACCGGCGGTGTCGGTCTTCTTGTTGATATAGATGGCACCGACCTTAAAGTCGCTGTCGGCAGTGCCGGAGTTGGAGCTCTTGGGGTCGCTGTTTCCGCCGCAGGCGGCCAGGCTCAGCGCCATGACGCCAGCCATCACCAGGGCAAGGATACGCTTTTTCATACGTTTAGTTCCTCCTTCAAATATCCCTTATCTGATTCCTACTATTATTTCCAAAAAGGCGCTGCCTTTTGAGAAACCCAAATCAATGGTGTCAATCCCTCCGTCACGGCTTACGCCGTGCCACCTCCCTTTACACAAGGGAGGCTTAATCACAAAAAGTAATGCCTTTCGAGCTCATGGCCTTGATGCGGGCCAGAGACTCCACCCGCACCCCCATGGAGCGGATGAGATCGCCGCCGGGCTGGAAGGCCTTCTCCACCGCAATGCCAGCTCCCACCAGGGTGGCGCCGGAATCCCGCACCAGCTTGATGAGGCCCTGGAGGGCCGCGCCGTTGGCCAAAAAGTCGTCGATGAGGAGCACCCGGTCCCCGGGCCCCAGGAACTTCTTGGACACGATGATGTCATACACCCGGCCATGGGTGAAGGACTCCACCTGGGCGGAGTACACCTCCCCGGCGATGTTCTTGGTCTTATTCTTCTTGGCAAAGAGCACGGGAACGCCAAACTGCTGGGCCACCACACAGGCAATGCCAATGCCGGAGGCCTCGATGGTGAGGATTTTCGTCACGTGGTCGTCGGCAAACAGCCGTGCCCACTCCTTGCCCATCTCCGCAAAGAGCCCCACGTCCATCTGGTGGTTGAGGAAGCTGTCCACCTTTAATACGTCTTCGCCCTCCATGACCCCGTCTGCCAGAATGCGCTGTTCCAACAGTTTCACCGCTCTTCGCTCCTCTCTCTTCTCTTGTCAATTTCCCGGGATTTCACCCCGGAACAAACATAAGATACCTGATATTTTAACAAAAAAACTTCCGCTGTTCCATTCTATTTTTTGCACATATCTTGCTTGTTGTCAAGTGTTATTTCTGGTACAATATTTACACTTTAGAAGGGTAATCAACAAATTGTAGAAAAGATCCCAAATTCGGCCAATTATATGAGAGAGAAAGGGGCACGAAGCCGATGAAAGTGAAACAATTCCTGACCGAATATGCCCTGCTCACCCTGGGCACCGCCCTGGTGGCCATGGGCACCTACTTCTTCAAGTTTCCCAATCACTTTTCCACCGGAGGCGTGACGGGCATCGCCGTCATTCTCTCCTCCATCTTCCCCTCCGTCAGCTCCTCCCTGTTCGCCTCAGTGATCAATGTGGCCTTCCTCCTGCTGGGCTTCGGGGTACTCAACCGGGGCTTCGGCGTGCGCACCGTGTACTGCTCCCTTCTCTTCTCCGGCATGCTCACTGGGCTGGAGTGGCTGGTGCCTCTGTCCGGCCCCCTCACCGACGAGAAGCTGCTGGAGCTGTTCTTCGGCGTCATCCTCCCCGCCCTGGGCTCCGCCATCCTCTTCAACACCCAGGGCTCCACCGGCGGCACCGATATCCTGGCCATGATACTGAAAAAATTTACCAGTTTGGATATCGGCATGGCCCTGCTCTATGTGGACGTACTGATTGCCGGGTCCACCCTCATTTTGATTGACATTGAGACAGGCCTCTTTTCCCTGCTGGGCCTGGTGTTGAAGTCCGTGTTGGTAGACTCGGTGATTGAGTCTCTCAACCGGAAGAAGAGCTTCATTCTGGTGACCTCCTGTCCGGAAGAGGTGTGCGACTTCATCACCCACACCCTCCACCGCTCCGCCACCTTCTGGAAGGGCGAGGGCGCCTACTCCCATCAGGACAAGTGGGTGGTGCTCACCGCCCTGTCCCGGGCCCAGGCGGTGGCTCTGCGCCGCCACCTGAAGAGCATCGACCCCCACGCCTTCATGCTCATCACCAACTCCAGCGAGATCTTCGGCAAGGGCTTCCTCCGCGCCTGACCTTCACAAGTACCATTCCCCATCCCAGACTCCGACAGAATTTTTCCACAGCTTCGTGCTACAATGTGGAAAAATACAGGGAAACCTGCGTTTCCCCAGGAGGCAGATGAGGAATGGCACTTTTTTTAAAGGATAAACGGCAGGTGCTCAACCTGCCCGTGGATAGCATCCACCCCAACCCCAACCAGCCCCGGAGTATCTTCTCCCAGGCGGAGCTGCAAGAGCTGTCCGACTCCATCGTACAGCTGGGCATCTTACAGCCCCTGTCGGTGCGGAAGGTGGGGGGCGAGTGGGAGCTCATCTCCGGGGAGCGGCGGCTGCGGGCAGCCCAGATGGCGGGGATGACCATGGTGCCCTGCCTGGTGGTGCAGACGGATGAGGAGACCTCCTCCCTGCTGGCCCTGGTGGAGAACATCCAGCGGCGCAACCTGGACGTGTGGGAAGAGGCCATCGCCCTGCGCCGCCTCATCACCCTCCACCACATGTCTCAGGACGAGGTGGCCCGGCGGGTGGGCAAGAGCCAGTCGGCGGTGGCCAACAAGCTGCGGCTTCTCAAGCTGCCCCCTGACGTCATCGACATACTCCGCCAGGCCCAGCTCACCGAGCGCCACGCCCGGGCGCTGCTGCGGCTGGACAACGGAGACGACCAGCGCAAGGCCGCCCAATACATCGTCCGCAACAACCTCACGGTGGCC
>CABPXX010000079.1 GCA_902461475.1 uncultured Eubacteriales bacterium
TCCCACCTGTGGCTCATCTGGGAGTTCTCCCAGTGTGTGGGCAAGCCCTGGTCCCCCACGGTGCGCCCGCCCCGGCTGGGGGGCAACGCCCGTATGGGGGTGTTTGCCACCCGGTCTCCCTTCCGGCCCAACCCCATCGGCTTGTCCTGCGTGGAGCTGGTGGGGGTGGAGGAGCACACTCCCCAGGGCCCGGTGATCTATGTGGCGGGGGCGGACCTCATGGACGGCACCCCCATCTATGATATCAAGCCCTATGTGCCCTATGCCGACTGTCACCCGGAGGCGGTGGGGGGCTTTGCCCAGGACGCCCCGGAGCATAAGCTAAAGGTGGATATTCCGCCGCACCTGCTCTGCCTCATCCCTGAGGGCAAGCGGGAGGCTCTGGTGGGAGTGCTGGCCCAGGACCCCCGGCCCCCCTACCAGCGGGACAGCCAGCGGGTATATGGCTTCGGCTTTGGTGGGCTGGAGGTGCACTTCACCGTGGACAACGGCGTAGCCCGGGTCGTGGACATCCACGGGTGAGGGGGACGCTGATATGGACATGATACACACCACGGAAGCCCTAAAATTCCAGGACTTCCTCCGCTACCCTGATATTCGGGTGGAGGAGGGGGAGTTTGCCTTTGTCACCGGGCGCAGCGGGGCGGGGAAGAGCACCTATCTGCGGCTGCTCAATGGGTCCATTCCCGCCGACCCCGGCTGTATTTTCTACCGGGGCATCCCCCTAGAGGAGTACCAGATCTTGCCCTATCGCCGCCAAGTGCTGCTGGTGCCCCAGGCGGTATACCTCATTCCGGGCACCATTTTGGACAACTTCTACTTCTACTACGATGCCCGGCGGCAGCAGCGGATCGACGGGGAGCGGGCGGCGGAGTTTTTGCGCCGCTGCTGCCTGGACTTCCCGGTGGATACCTCCTGTGACACCTTGTCTGGGGGAGAGCGGCAGCGGGTGTTTCTGGCCATTTTCCTCTCCTTGGCCACCGACGTGGTGCTGCTGGACGAGCCCACGGCGGCTCTGGACGAGGCCACCGCCCGGCAGGTGCTGGCAAACATCAAGGACTATTGCAAGGGGCAGGGGCTCACCGCCCTGTGTGTCTGCCACAGCCCCAAGCTGGTGGAGATCTTTGCCGACCGGGTGATTGAGGTGGGAGGCGCGCAATGAACGGGATTATTCAACTGCAAATCGGACAGTTTTTGCTCATCTATCTGCTGCTTCTGGTGGTACTGGTGGTCATGCGGGTGTGCCGCATCGACCAGACCCGTCTGCTGGTGGTGTCCAGCATGAAGATGACGGTGCAGCTCATTTTAGCGGGGCTCATCCTCACCTACATCTTTGAGCACCCCCACCCCCTGTTTGTGGTGGCCTACCTGGGGGCCATGACGGGCTTTTCCATCCACCGGGTGCTGAGCAAGAACCGGGACTTGAATCCCCGGTTCCGCCTGGTCACCGGGCTATCCATCGCCGGAGCGGGGCTGTGTGTGTTGGCCTACTTTGTGGCGGTGGTGGTGGGAGAGGGCCTGTTCAACCCCCAGTATGTCATCCCCATCGGGGGCATGGTCATGGGCAACACCATGACCGGAGTGTCCCTGGGGGTGAAGACCTTCCGGGAGTCCATCCACGACCAGCGCAGCAAGATTGAGGCGCTGGTGTGCGTGGGGGCCTCGGCGGAGGACATTTTACTGCCCTTTGTCCGTCAGGCCCTGGAGACCGCCATGCTGCCCACCCTCAACTCCATGGTGGGTATGGGCATTGTCTCCCTGCCCGGGATGATGACCGGCCAGATTCTGGCGGGCACCCTGCCCATGACCTCTATCC
Source organism: uncultured Eubacteriales bacterium (assembly GCA_902461475.1). Classification (GTDB taxonomy): domain Bacteria; phylum Bacillota; class Clostridia; order Oscillospirales; family Oscillospiraceae; genus Enterenecus. The sequence continues at coordinate 1,817 of CABPXX010000079.1, forward strand.
TCTATCAGATTGCCATTATGATCGCCATCTGTACCGCCGTCACCTGTGCCTGTTTTGGCACGCTGTACTTCGGCAGTAAGACCCTGTACGACAAGAAGCGGCAGATTATTCAACTGTAAAACGCTAAAACACCCAGAGCACACCGAAAAACGGTATGCTCTGGGTGTTTTTTTGACTGCGTTCAATCTTTAATGACAGTATAGAACTTTTGATAGCGGCTTTTGGGTTTCTCTGGAATGGTCATGGCTAACTGGTGGGACTCCAACAGCGGTTTTACGTGATGTTGCATGGCATAGAATGTGGTTTTCAGGTCTAAAAAGTCCTGGATTTCCTGGCGAGACCGGGGCGTTTTGCAAAAATCCAACAGCCGATCCGTGGGATTGGTGTGGGAGTCGGGCAGGGGGGACGGTGTTTCTATATGAGCAGTGACGGGCTGATTATACAGAGTGACCACAAACTCATGGCGACGGTTTTCAAATTTGGGTTCTGGCAGTCCGTGTTCTCTCATGGCGCGGCGCATGGTGGGAATACCGGAATATCGGTTTTCTGCCTTGGTCAAGCTTTCTGTCATGACCGCAAGGGCAGGATTGCGCAGATCAGGACGGCATTTCCCCAGCTGTTCCACGCTCATACGCCCGTATAGGCTGCCGGGACTATGCACTTCCACACGGTCTGAGAAGAAGTCGATTTGAACAGGGGTTCCCTCGGTATAGATGCTGTAATCTCGATGAATTAAGGCATTTAAAATGGCTTCCCGTAGAGCCTCCAAAGGATATTCGGTGTAATCTACCCGCTGGCCAGTCTCTTGGCTAATGGTAGTGCGGACCTTCATGTTGCGCATACAAAAATTGAGGGCTTCGGTGACCATGGTGGGAATGGTACCCTCAATTCGTTTGTTGTCCAGAAAACGGGAGGAGTCTTGGCTGATATCTCCAATTTCGATACCAGGCACCACAATGGCGGTGATGCCAAGCTGGGGGAAATACCCCTGGGGATAGATACCGAAATTCATGACGGCGGCCAGAGTGGGAACGCCATTTCGGGTGATATTTAACATCTCATAAGCTTGTTCCGGAGAAAACTGAGAGAAGCCGGGGCGCTCCACGCTTTTTTGCAGGAGATATTGCTGAAGCAGAGTTTGATCGAACATAGACAAATTGGCTCGCTCGACAGGGCGTTCATCGTCGTGGAGGTGCTTTCGAAATGCCTCGTAGGTGTATAGCTCATAGTCCGTCATCGTTTGATCGGAATCGCCCACCCGGATATATGCCCCCTTTGTGCGGCCTGCACCGCTGTAGTAGCAGGGGCGCTGGGAGATATCCAGGGCGGGAATCTCGGCAGAGCAAATCCACTTGCCATCCAGTTCTGCCAGAGAAAAAACAGCTCGGACACGGGGTTCCATTTGAAGGCACTGGGCGGCTACTTTCTTCTGTAAATCTTGTGGGTCATATACTCCCACCACTTGATAGTCTGACGTCTCGTCTATGCCGAAGAGAATGGTTCCACCGCTGTCCTGATTGGAGAAGCTGGAGAGTGTGTCGTACAATCGTTTGGGACAGTCTACATGGGCTGCTTTTACCTCAATGGTCTGTTCTTCTGCCTTTTGTCTGCAAACTCTCTGAGCCAATTCCACTAATTCTTCTGCTAACAATGGACTCACCTCCTGTTAATAAGCTAAGATTAGCAAAATGTTTTTGCAAAATCAAGAGAATTAAGCAAAATAATTTAGCTTATTTTCAGATTAAGCTAAATCTTTGCGGGTTTATGAGAAATAAACAAACTGACTTTGCACTTGTAGTTCATGAAGCGGGGGCAAGTCACAAACAGGGGAGAAAAAACAGACGATACAGAATGGAAACTGTATCGTCTGTTTTTAACTACTTTTGTAAGCCTTTTGCCAAGGCAATGAGGTGGTCTAGCTGTTCAGGCTCCAAGGTTTTGGCCACTTCCAAGAGCTCTGAGGCTTTGGAGGGGGCGGTGGCCTGGGTGTCAAAGAAGTCCCTTGGGGAAATACCCAGATAGTCGCAGATATAGAAAAATACCGCCATAGATGGCAAATTAACACCGTTTTCGATGTTATTGATGTATCCGGCACTTTGTCCGATAGACAGACTCATATCTCTGGCAGACACGCCTTTTTGTACCCGAAGTTGGGTCAGCCGTTTGATAAATTCCTCTTTCTCCACAGTCCCCACCACCTTTTGTATGATTGTACTATATGGTATGTGAAAAACTGTATAGTTCATTCATTGATTTAAATCTGAGTAACTACTATAATTAGATATAAGGTGGATAATATACAAATAGATTAGATGTGAGAGACATGAGAGAACAGACCGCTTGTTTTACCGGCCACCGTACCATCCCGCCCCAGCAGTTGGAGGATTTGGCCCAGCGGCTGCGGGCGGCGGTGGAGGACGCCATTCACCGGGGATACCGCTACTTTGGAGCGGGGGGCGCCCTGGGGTTTGACACGCTGGCGGCCCAGACGGTGTTGGAGTTGAAAAGAGATCACCCCCATATCCGCCTCATTTTGGTGCTGCCCTGTCTGTCTCAGGCAGAGCGGTGGAGCAGAGAACAGCAGCAGACCTATGAGGCCATCAAGGCCCAGGCGGACAAGGTGGTGTACACGTCCCAAGGGTACCACCGGGGATGTATGCATGTGCGCAACCGCCATCTGGTGACCACAGCAGTCTGTGCATCAGCTACCTTACCCAGCCCACGGGCGGGACGTCATACACAGTGGACTATGCCACAGCCCAGGGGCTGGAGGTGGTGAACCTGGGGGAGACACCACGATAAAAAGCACACGCTGAAACGCTCAGCGTGTGCTTTTTCTATGCCAGCGCCCCCAGAGCCAAGAACATGAGGGACAGCACCAGCAGGATGACCAACAGCTTCCAGATGAACTTCAAAAACGCCCCATAGGGCACGTGGCCCAGGGCTAGGGCTCCCATCACCACCGCACTGGTGGGGGTGATGAGATTGATAAGCCCCGAGGCGGTCTGAAAGGCGGTGATGACCACCTCTCGCCCCACCCCCGCAAAGTCCGCCAGAGGGGCCATAATGGGCATGGACAGGGTGGCCAGCCCCGAGGAGGAGGGGATGAGGAAGGACAGGGGCAGATAGAGCAGGAAGGTGAGCAGGGTAAAGCTCACCGCCCCCGCCCCCCGCAGGGCCTGTTCCCCCCAGTAGAGCACCGTGGCGGTGATCTGGCCCCCGTTCATGATGACGGTGATACCCCGGGAAATGCCGATGATAAAGGCCACTCCCAGCAGGTCCGCGGCCCCGTGGATGAAGGCTCCCACTGTCTCCTCCTCCCCCAGTCCGCAGCACACCCCCACCAGGATGGAGGCGGCCAGGAACAGGGCGGAGAGCTGGGGGAACCACCAGCCCAGGGTGGGCAGGGGCAGCCCCATGTCGTCAAAGGGAATGACGGCGTAGATCATCACCAGGAAGGTGAGGGCGAAGAGGGCCAGGGCCAGAGACTGTACCCAGGTCAGCTTGGCCTCGTCCGAACCCTGGGCGGCGAAGCGGGCGGTATAGTCGGCCCGACGGCTGGCCATCAGGGAGGTCTCCGGGTGGGCTTTGACCCGGGCGGCGTAGCGCATCACAAAGTAAATGGACGCCGCCAGCATCACCACCAGCATAATGACCCGCAGCAACATCCCGGTGCCCAGGGACACCCCGGCAAAGCCTGCGGCGATGCCAGTGGCGAAGGGGTTGACGGTGGAGGCCAGGGGGCCCACCCCAGCCCCCACCAAAATCACCGCCACAGCGGTGATGGGGTCATACCCGGCGGAGATGAAAATGGGTAGCACCAGAGGGTAGAAGGCGATGGTCTCTTCCGCCATGCCGAAGGTGGTGCCCCCCAGGGCGAACACCAGCATCAAAATGGGGATGAGGAGGGTCGCCTTGCCCCGGAGCTTGGCCACCAGGGCGGAAATGCCCCGGTCAATGGCCCCGGTTTTGCCCACAACCCCCAGAAACCCGCCCACCATGAGGATAAAGGCGGCGATGTCGATGGCCTCGTACAGCCCCTCCAGGGGGGCGGTGAACACCGAGGTGATGGGCTGGCCCTGTTGGGGAATCTGCTCATAGGTGCCCGACACCGGCTCCCCCTCCGCTCCCGTCTGGTAGCGTCCGGCGGGGATAACCCAGGTGAGAATGGTCATCACCAGCAGCAGGGAGAGGAGAATGGTGTAGGCGGTGGGCATGCGAAAGGATTTCATAGTGTACCTCCTTACGGAGAAATGAATACAGGCTTGCCAGCCTGGTGGGGACGCTACCCGCTAGGGGTGACTTTTGTTCGGGCAAAAGTCACCAAAACCCGCCCAGGGCGTTCCCCCCTAGGTACCCCCCTGGGGTACTAGGCTGAAACTGCGTCAAGTCTAGGTTCGGCCCGTCATTCTTGCTGTGGGTCCTGGCTCTGCTATGATACCAGGCTACCCTGGGCAGCTGGCCCTATGGCTGGGTGCTTTCCATATCCGGGCCTACCCTGGCCAAGCGGCGTTCCCGCCGCCGGGAACCTGGTCTCCGGCAACTGGGAACAGTTGCATACCAGGGTAAGGCTCTGGGGGTAGAAGTGCTCTCTGTCAGAGAAGCAGGCACCTTCTGTAGAATGTCCACGCCATCTATGTGACATGAACTAGGCCAAGGGCCGAACAGAGAAGAACGCAGGCGCAGCCCCGTACGGGC
>CABPXX010000080.1 GCA_902461475.1 uncultured Eubacteriales bacterium
TGTAGACGAGGCGGCCAGCCACCCCCAAGTGGTGGCGGACATCCTCGCCCACGGCATCCAGGCGGCGGTGGTGCTCCCCCGCATCTGCTGGGACGGAGAACTGGACACTCTAAACCAGCAGCTCACCGTGTGCAAAGAGCTGGGTATTTCCCATGCTCTGGTGGGCAATCTGGGACTGCTGGACGTGGCCCGGGATTTGGGCTTTACCCTCCACGGAGACTACGGCCTCCAGGTGTTCAACAGCCACGGGGTGGAGGAATACCGCTGCCTGGGCCTTGCCTCTCTCACCGCATCCTTTGAGCTGAAGCTGGCCCAGATTCGGGATCTGTCCAAGACTTTGCCGGTGGAGCTGCTGGCCTATGGCCGCCTGCCCCTGATGATTACGGAGAACTGCGCCATGAAGGCGGGGGATGGCCAGTGCTGCTGCGGCAACGGCAACACCCTCACCGACCGCCGAGGGGTGGGCTTCCCGGTCCTCAAGGCCTGGGGCTGCCGCAACGAGATTTTCAACGCCGACACCCTCTTTTTGGCGGACAAGTCCGGGGACTATCTCCGGGCCGGGGTGTCTGGGCTGCTGCTGTTTACCACCGAGGACGCCCAAACCGTGGTGGACATGGTGCGGCGTTATCAGGGCGTGGGGGACGCTGCCCCCGCGTCCTATACCCGAGGTCTCTACTATAGAGACGTGGAGTAAAAAAGCAAAGGCTCCCCTGTGTAAGGGGAGCTGGCAGCCGTTAGGCTGACTGATGGGTTGACCGAACCCAGGCCGCAACAATCCCTCCGTCACCGCCTACGGCGGCGACACCTCCCTTTACACAAGGGAGGCTTTCACCTGCTTAAACAATAAGGAGGAACCATTTTTATGGATATCATCTTGGCATCCCAGTCCCCCCGGCGGAAAGAGCTGCTGGGCCAGATGGGGCTGCGGGGCTTTAAAATCACCTCCCCGGAGGTGGACGAGACGGTGGAGGAGCACATGCCCCCCGCCCAAGTGGTGGAGGAGCTGTCCCGGCGCAAGGCCCTGGCGGTGGCCGGGCACGCCGCCCCCGACGACCTCATCATCGCCGCCGACACGGTGGGGGCTCTGGAGGGACCAGCGGGAGGCCTTTGCCATGCTCACCGCCCTCAGCGGCAACCGCCACTACGTCTACACCGGACTCACCGTCATTCAGGGAGACCAGGTGGTGACCCAGCACGAGTGCACCACCGTCACCTTCCGGGAGCTGGAGCCGGAGGAGATCTCCCACTACATCGCCACCGGCGAGCCCATGGACAAGGCTGGGGCCTACGGCATCCAGGGCCTGGGCGCCATGCTGGTGTCCGGCATTGAAGGAGACTATTTCAACGTGGTGGGCCTGCCCATCTTCCGGCTGAGCCGGATTCTGGCGGGCTTCGGTCTGGACCTGTTCCAGATGGCCGACCACTGAGGACAGGAGATACTATGAAGGGATTTTTCCGGAACAACGGAGGGCTTTTGGTGGTGGCGGCGGTACTGCTGGCCGCCCTGCTGGCCATTCTCTCCGCCATCACCGGGGCCAACCCCATTACCAACGCCCTCCAGGTCATCACTCGCCCGGTGGGGTCGCTGACCTCCGGCATCTCCAACTGGTTCCAGGGGCAGCACGACCGCCTCACCGGATATGACCAGCTGTTGGAGGAAAATGAGAAGCTGAAAGAGCAGCTGGCCGAGCTGGAGGAACAGGTGCGAGAGGGGCAGGACGCCCTGCGGGAAAATGAGCGGCTGCAATCCCTGCTGGGAGTGGCCCAGGAGCACCCGGATTGGACCTACGCCTCCGCCACCGTCATCCAGCGTTCCACCACCAACTGGGCCAACCAGATCACCATCAGCGTGGGCAGCGGCCAGGAGGTGGAGGCAGGCGACTGCGTCATAGACCAATACGGCAATCTGGTGGGCGTGGTGAAGGAAGTGGGCACCAACTGGGCCCTGGTGGACACCCTGCTGGACCCCGGCATGGAGTTGGGGGTGCGGGTGGCCCGCACCGACGACAGCGCCATGGCCCAGGGGGATTTTACTCTCATGGGCGAGGGCAAGCTGCACATGACCTATATCCCCCAGGACGCCCAGCTGATCAGCGGCGACCAGGTGACCACCTCGGGGCTGGGAGGCAAGTACCCCGGCGGCCTGCTGGTGGGCCAGGTGGAGAGCATCGACACGGAGGCCGATGGCATCAGCCGTTCGGCGGTGCTGCGTCCCAGTGCGGATGTGGAAAACATCCGATATGTGTATGTGATCACCAACTTTGAGCAATGAAACGGCTCCCCTCCACAGGGAGCCGTTCCAGGCAATCTGTGAACGATAGAAAGGGCGTGCACTCCATGGCGGAACTCACCCCCATGATGAAACAATATATCAAAATGAAGCAGGACAATCCCGATTGCCTGCTTTTCTTCCGGTTGGGGGACTTTTATGAGATGTTCCAGGACGACGCCAAAATCGGCGCCCAGGAGCTGGGCCTCACCCTCACCACCCGGGACCGCAACAAGCCGGAGGAGGAGCGCACCCCCATGTGCGGGGTACCCTATCACTCCGCCCAGAACTACATCGCCCGACTCATCAAGCGGGGCTATAAGGTGGCCATCTGCGAGCAGATGGAGGACCCCGCCACCGCCAAGGGCCTGGTGGAGCGGGACATCGTGCGCATCGTCACCCCCGGCACCGCCATGGACGACGTGATGCTGGACGAGAACAACAACAACTACATCTGCTGCGTGTACCTGGACGGGGACCGGGCAGGGATGGCGGTGTGCGACGTGTCCACCGGCCAATTCCACACCACCCCCTTCTCCGGCACCGACTGGCTGCCCCACTTGTGCAACCAGCTCTCTGCCTGTCCCCCCAGCGAGGCCATTCTCTCCCCCCAGGCCGCCGCACAGCGGGAACTGGTGGAATTTTTGCGCCAGCGGCTGGACTGCCTGTGCCAGACGGGAACGGAAGAGCAGTTTGACCCCCAGGCCGCCGGGTCCGCCCTGGAGGTGTGCGGGTTGTGGGAGACAGGGGCTCCGCTGCCGGAGCACGACCTGGCCTGTTACCAGGCAGCAGGGGCTCTGGCCGGGTACCTGACCCAGACCCAGAAGACCGACCTCACCCACCTGGGCCCCCTGGTAGTGGAGCAGCCCGACCAGCGGCTGTACATGGAGCTGGACCTCACCGCCCGGCGCAACCTGGAGCTCACCGAGACCATGCGCAGCAAGGACAAGAAGGGCTCCCTCCTCTGGGTGCTGGACCGCACCCGCACCCCCATGGGCCACCGGATGATTCGGGCCTGGCTGGAGCGCCCCTTGCGCTCCCCCCTGGCCATCACCCGCCGTCAGGACGGAGTGGCCGCTCTGGTGGACAACCTGGTGGCCCGGGAGGAGCTGGGCCACGCCCTGCGCCAGGTGCCCGACCTGGAGCGGCTCATCGGCAAGGTTGGCTACGGCTCCGCCAATGCCCGGGACATGAAAGCCCTGGCCCAGGGCCTGGGGATGCTCCCCACCCTGGCCGCCCAGCTGGAGGCCCTCACCGGCCGGGCCATGGAGGGCATCAAGGACGGCATGCTGGGCCTGGAGGACCTGCAACAGGCCATTGATGGGGCCATCCGGGACGAGGACGACGACCACCGCCTCCCCTTCACCATCCGAGAGGGCGACTTCATCCGCCCCGGCTATGATGAGCAGGTGGACCACCTGCGGGACATCCTCACCAACGGGGCGGATATGGTCATTGCTCTGGAGAGCCGGGAGAAGGAGCGCACCGGCATCAAGAGTCTGAAGGTCCGGTATAATAAGGTGTTCGGCTACTACATCGAAGTGTCCAAGTCCAACTACGACCTGGTGCCTGAGGACTACATTCGCAAGCAGACCCTGGTCAACTGCGAGCGGTTCATCACCCCCGAGCTCAAGGACCTGGAGCATGAGATTCTCTCCGCCCAGACCCGCATCACCGCCCTGGAGTACCAACTGTTCTGCCAGCTGCGGGACACCGTGTCCGCCCGGGTGCGGGAAGTGCAGCGGGCCGCAGGCAGCGTGGCCCAGCTGGACGTGCTCCTCTCCTTTGCCACGGTGGCGGTGGAGCGGAACTACTGCCGCCCGGTGGTGGACGAGAGCGGGGTCATCGACATTCAGGAGGGCCGCCACCCGGTGGTGGAGCACACCCTGAAAGACACCCTCTTCGTGCCCAACGACACCCACATGGACGAAAATGAGCACCGTCTGTCCATCATCACCGGCCCAAACATGGCAGGCAAAACCACCCACCTTCGCCAAGGGGCTCTCCTTGACATGCCGTCCCAGATGGGCTGCTATGTCCCCGCCCGCTCCGCCCACATCGGGGTGGTGGACCGGGTGTTCACCCGCATCGGGGCCTCCGACGACCTGGCCGCCGGACAGTCCACCTTCATGGTGGAGATGAGCGAGGTGGCCCAGCTGCTCCAAAACGCTACCCGCCACTCCCTGCTCATTCTGGACGAGATCGGCCGGGGCACCTCCACCTACGACGGCATGTCCATCGCCCGGGCGGTGCTGGAATACTGCGCCGAGGCCAAAAAGCTGGGGGCCAAGACCCTGTTTGCCACCCACTACCACGAGCTCACCGCCGTGGAGCAGGAGCTGGAGGGGGTCCACAACTTCCACATTGCGGTGAAAAAGCGGAAGGACGACATTGTCTTCCTGCGCAAAATCATCCCCGGCGGGGCCGACCAGAGCTACGGCATCGAGGTGGCCAAGCTGGCGGGCGTGCCCAATCCCGTCATTGCCCGGGCCCGGGAAATTCTGGCCCAGCTGGAAAGCCAAGGGGCGGTGGCCCCGGTGGGCACCGTGTCCGCCCCGGCCCAAGAGCAGATGACCCTGGGCGATCTCACCGGCGGCGAAGTGCTGGACACCCTGCGCAACACCGCCGTGGACACCCTCACCCCCATCGAGGCGCTGAACCTGCTCTATCAATTGAAGCAAAAATTGTCCTAACATTCCCAAGAGGCCGTGCAGAATTGTCTGCATGGCCTCTTTTTTGACAATCTCTTTACATGATTCATACCTTTGTCCGATAGCGCCGTTTGCAGGCTTCCCTTATAATGCCATCTGCGAGAATTGGAATCATTAAGGAGGAAACAATACATATGAAAAAGCGGTACACAAAGCTGGCCAGCGTGGCACTCAGCGCCGCGCTGCTCACGGGGATATACCCCCTGGCCCTGGCCGCCCAGGAGACCCCCAACACCGCCCTGTGGGGCTCCACCGCAGGCTTTGACGTGGACAGCCTGACCATTCAGCCCGGCGAAACCACTGCATCCATCAACCTCAACTGGTACGCTCCCGACGGCACCAGCGCTGCCCAGATCGCCCTGGGGGATGGCCGGGTGGTGGAGGCCACGGTGTCCGAGCTCACCACCCCCACCAAGGTGGATGAGAGCAAGTACACCGACACAGGCAAGATGGTGTGCAAGGCCACCGTGTCCGGCCTGGAGCCCGGCACCAGCTACGAATACCGCATTTCCAACGACGGGGGCCAGACCTGGTCCCAGGTGTACACCTACACCACCCCCCAGGCGCACAACTTCACCTTCGCCTTCACCAGTGACCCCCAGATCAAAGAGGACCAGTCCCACAACGACGACGGCTGGAACTCCGCAGACGGCTCCAACCAGACCGGATGGGCCAAGATGATGGAGGTGGTGGGCCAGGCTGGGGCCACCCTGATGGTGTCCGCCGGTAACCAGGTGGAGGACCAGAGCTGGGGCAAGTCCAGCGAGTACGAGGCTTTCTTTGCCCCTGAGGAGATGACCTCCATCGCCTACGCCCCCGCCGTGGGCAACCACGACCGCCACTACATGTTCGCCGACCACTTCAATCTGCCCAACCAGATGGAGGTGGCCCAGGACGGCCTGCTGGGCTCCGACACCCTGCTGGAGCAGGTGAAGACCACCTTCCGGGGCCAGAACAGCGGCACCAGCCAGAGCCACGGCAACTACATCCAGGCCACTGCTGATGAGATCGCCAATCAGAGCAACAGCAACGGAGTCACCCCCAACGCCGACGGTCAGTACGACTTCACCGAGCGGCGGGAGATGGAGACAAAGGGCAACTACTACTATCTCTACAACAACGTGCTCTTTGCCACCCTGAACACCGGGGCCTACCCCGGCGGCAACGACGACCTGGAGGGGGAAAACGGGGACAACGCCAGCGGAGACAGCGAGACCCCCGACTCCACCCCCATTGACCACTTCACCGTCACCAAGAACACCGACGGCGGCGCACAGACCCAGGGCGAGGAGAACGGCGCTTCCCAGCTGGATGTGACCAAGATCGCCGGGTATACCTCCGGCCAGTTCAACGTGGACGGGGGCGTCATGGAGATTGTCTCCTACAATGCCGCCACCGGCTGGGCCTACGCCGTCAACGGCCAGTCTGGCCTGCTCACCGCCATTCCCCTCAAGACCCTGGAGGAGAAGGA
>CABPXX010000081.1 GCA_902461475.1 uncultured Eubacteriales bacterium
CTCTCCCACGGGGGGAGGGGGGGGGGGGGGGTGCCCGCCCCCGCCATGAACAACTACGCCAACATCCAAAACGGCTTTGCCAACCTGCCCATTCCGGGGCTGTCCAAAATCCCCGTGCTGGGGGAGGTGCTCTTTGACCACAACATCCTGGTGTACCTGGGTGTGGTCATCGCCGTGGTGATGTGGTGGTATTTGAAGTACACCCGCACTGGGCTGCGGCTGCGGGCCGGGGGTGGAAACCCCGCCCCCGAAGCCGAACGTGGGTGAAAACTCCGCCGCCGCCGACTCCGTGGGCATCAACGTCCGCCGCTATAAGTACCTGCACATTATGCTGGGCTCCGGCATCATGGGCATTGGCGGCTACTACATGGGCCTGAACATGAACGGCTCTCTGTCCTCCAGCTGCTGGATCAACGGCTATGGCTGGATTGCCGTGGCCCTGGTCATCTTCGCCAACTGGAGCCCCGCCTTCGCCATGGTGGGCACCGTGGTGTTCGGCTTCTTCAACACCCTGCGGGTGTCCGGTCCCTCTCTGGCCATGGCCTTCCCCGGCCCCCTGGGCTGGCTGGCCGGGGTGCCCTCTCAGCTGTACCAGGCCTTGCCCTTTATCATCACCGCTCTGGTGCTCATTGCCACCTCGGTGAAGAAGAGCAAGAACAGCGGACAGCCTGCGGCCCTGGGCCTCAACTACTTTAGGGAAGAACGATAAAACAAACCATTCCACTGCGCCCTCCTCCGGGAGGGTGTGGTGGAATTTGTGCATTTAAGGAGGGAATGCCCGTGAAATGGACGTGGAAACGGACCCTGGCGGCGGTCTGCGCTGGGGTGTGCGTGGCCGGGTGTGCCGCCTACTGGCTTGGGAACTCCTCTGATACCATACGCTCCGGAGTGGAGGTGGACACCATCACCGCCCAACAGGGGGAGAACTTATACAAGCTGGGCAAGGTATGGGGGTATGTGAAGTACCACCACCCGGCGGTGGTAGCCGGGGAGGTGGACTGGGACCAGGCCCTCTTTGACGCCCTGCCCCCGGTGCTGGACGCCACCAGCGGGGAGGAGGCCAACCAGGCCCTAGCCCAGTGGCTGGAGGAGTACCCCGTGCCCGACACAGAGGGAGAGGAAGCGTCCCAGGGGTTAGAGGGCGTGGAGGGGGTGGAGATCGTGGTCACCCCCGACGACGACTGGACCCAGGACCAGACGTGGCTGGGCCAGGAGGTCTCCCAGTACCTCACCCAGATGGGGGAACAGCCGGTGGAGGCTGGGGCAGAGGGATATGCCGCCTTTACCTCGGAGGACCCTCGGGTCAGCTTTGCCCGGGAGTCAACAGGCACCTTTGACCCCCGGGACGACGGGGTGAAGCTGCTGGGGCTGTTCCGGTTTTGGAATGCGTTCCAGTACTTTTCCCCCTATGTGTCCCTCACCGACCAGGATTGGGACACGGTGCTCCAGGAGGGCATCCGGCCCATGGTGGAGGCCGAGACTATAAAAGACTACCTCCTGGCCCTGGCCCAGGTCACGGCCCAGACCGGGGACAACCATGTGTACCTCTTGGAATCCTACGGTGCATGGACCAACCAGTACGGCGACTACTATTTGCCGTGCAGGCTGACCCTGGCAGAGGGACAGCTGGTGGTGGCCCAGAGCGACGGGGAGGACACGGGACTGCAGCCGGGGGACGTGCTGGTGGAAGTGGACGGCACCTCCATAGAGCAGCGCCTGACCCAGCTGCGCCGGTACTTTGTCTTTTCCCGGGAGGATGCCTATCTCAATCAGATTGAATACCAGCTGGTGCAGACGAAAGAGTCCACAGCCCAGGTGACGGTGCTGCGGGACGGGGCAGAGGTAGAGCTCCAGGTGGACACCACCAAGGAACCATATGAGGGGGAAAACCCCTATGAGACGGGGGTGTTGGAGGGGGAGAACATCGGCTATCTGGACCCCTCCACCCTCACCAGCCAGGAGCAGCTGGAGGAGTGGATGGGGCAGGTGCAGGACACCGACGGCCTGATCTTAGACCTGCGCTACTATCCAGGGGTTCCGGTGGGCTACATCCTGGGGGAGTTCCTCATCCCCCAGCCCACGGAGTTTGCCCGCCTGGCCTTGTCTGATCCCACCACCCCGGGCCAGTTCTACGTCCAGGAGGGGGCGTACTGCTGCGGCAAGGGCTGGATGGCCCAGATGGGGCAGGGGGATCGGGAGTATCCCGCCTATTCGGGCAAAGTGGTCATCTTGATGGACCAACGCAGCCAGAGCCAGAGCGAGTACACCACCATGGCCCTGCGGCAAGCGCCTCAGGCGGTGGTGTTGGGTACCCCTTCCGTGGGAGCGGACGGGGATATTGCTAGGCTGCCCCTGCCTGGGGGAGTGGTCGTGACGTTCAGCGGCCTGGGGGTGTACACCCCGGAGGGGGAGCAGACCCAGCGGGTGGGGCTCCAGCCCGACGTGTGGTGCGAGCCCACCCTGGACGGCATCCGAGTAGGCCGGGACGAACTGGTGGAACAGGCCATTGCCATCATCCAAGGCGATACCCAGTAAACAAAAAACTTCCACACCTTTTCCAAAGGGTGTGGAAGTTTTTTTTACAAAAGAATGTGTTAGGTACAGAAGTTTTCAAAGGCTCCCCTGTGTAAGGGGAGATGGATGGCATTACGGGGCCCCCACCGAAGCCCAGCGCAAGTGGGTTCGGTGGGGAGAGGAGGTGCGACGGCGTGAACGAGACTTGCCCCGCCTCCCAGGGGCGAGGCGAGAGATACACAGTCCGCACCGACGAGACTGAGGGGTTGACGGTAGCGGGCCTTGGTCAATCCCTCTGACCCGGCTGACGCCGGGCCACCTCCCTTTACACAAGGGAGGCTTTTAGCTTGGATATCGCCAGGGATTTCACCACCGATGCATGTTTTTCTCAAACTTCTCCACATATGCCGCTTGAAGTTCCTCCGGCGATATCCCATAACAGAGAAGTACATCGTTATAGTACATGAGTACATCTGCCAGTTCTTCCACCAAGTCTTTTCGGAGTGATTCATCGGTACAAGAGGTGGAATCTCCGTGCTTTTTGATGATGTTAATGACCTCGCCCACTTCGCCCAGCATCCAGAGCAGTTTATTTTTCCCCGTCTGGGGACAAATGGGCTCCCACTTGCCTTTGTACTGGTCTTGTAAGCGTCTCTGCATGTCCTGCATTTGCTCAATACTAAAATCAGCCATGACAGTTACCTCCATGAGCTATGAGTTTTCCTCATTATAACACACACTGGCTGGTGTTTCATAATCAATATAAAACTCCCGGAGCTCTACACGCTCCAGGAGTTTTCGTGGGGAAAAGAGACTTACTGATCAGTGAGAATGGTGATGGAGGTGATTACCGGCTGGTCCTCCGCGGAAATGGTGCCGTTGTCGTCGGTGGGCTGGGCGGCCTCACAGATGGCGTCTACCACGTCCATGCCGTCGGTGACATAGCCGAACACGGCATAGTCCCCGTCCAGATTGGTGCTGTCCTCCTGGACAATGAAGAACTGGGAGCTGGCGGAGTTGTAGTCCGAGGAGCGGGCCATGGAGATGGCGCCACGGGTGTGGGAGAGGTTGTTCTCATAGCCGTTGTTGGTAAACTCGCCCACGATGTTGTTGTCCGAGCCGCCGGTGCCGTCCCCGTTGGGGTCGCCGCCCTGCATCATGAAGCCCTCAATGATGCGGTGGAAGGTGAGGCCGTTGTAGAAGCCGCTGTTGGCCAGCTCCACAAAGTTGGCGCAGGTGATGGGGGCGGCCTCCTGGTCCAGCTCCACGGTGATGGTGCCGTAGTCCTCCACCTCAATTTGGGCGGTGTAGGTGACACCAGACTCCAGAGCAGCGGGGGTGTAGGTGTCGGCGGTCTCATCGCTGGTGGCGGTCGCGGTGGCAGAGGCGTCCTCGTCGGTGGTGGAGGGGGTGGCCGTGGCGGCGGGGTCCTCGTCCGAGGTGAAGTGGGCGATGCCCACCGTGCCGCCCACCAGGGCCGCGCATACCACCACAGCTACCGCGCTGTATACAATGGTTTTCTTTTTCCGCTGCTTCTCCAGGGGGGAGGCAATGGCGTCTATGGCTCCCTGGGCCGCCTGATCTACCGATTCCGGCACCGTGGTGCCGGTCTCCTCCTGCTGCAACGCCTCCAAGAATCCCTCCCAGGTGGTGTCCGGTCTCTGGCTGTGCCGGATGAGACGCTCCACGTTGGTGCGCTGGGCCTCCAGGGCCATGGCCACCGTCTTAACGTCCAGCTTAAAGGCGGTGGCCAGCTGCTGCTGGTTGTAGCCGCCTACGGTGTGCAGCACCAGAAGAAACCGGGACAGAGAGGGCAGGGCTTGGAGCAGCTCCTGGGGCTGTCCCGAGGTGACCAGTTCCCCGGAAATGAGGAAGTTTCGGTTTTGGGGAATGCGGAAGGCCTTGGGGTGGTGCTTGAGGATAGTGCGCTTGCAGGACTCCACGGCCTTTTGAATGGCCAGGTGGGTAAAGTCCTCCTGGGTGCAGATGGGGTAGAGCTTCATGCTGTCCCACACCTGCTTGCCTGCATAGGCAGCGGCCTGCTTGGCCCCGTCCTCCTGGCCGGTGAGCAGCAGGGAGACATAGTATACTTTCTGTTTGCAGCCCTCATATACCTCCAGCATGGCCTTGCGCTGGCCTCTCTGGGCTTGTTCCAATTGTGTCGCCATGGTACGACCACCTTTCTTCCGAGTTGTGTCCCCTTGAGTATAAACTAGAAAGCTGAAAAGAAGCTAAAAAGAGACAACATACCAGAAGATTCTTGAAAGGTGGCGGGGCTTGGTGAAAAAAACAAAACTCCGGGGCCGCTTGCAAAGCCCCGGAGTTTTTTAGAAGGATGGAGGATAGAATGAAAAAGAAAGGATATCTCTTGCAAGTGTTATGATACGCAACAGTCATTACAAAAGTTTGTGCACAATTGTTACAAAAATATTAAATGATGCAAAGACTTTGTAAAGTCACCGGAGAGTGGAAAAAAACTCCTCCAAAATCCCCCGGCAGGCCTCTTCCAACAGGCCGCCGTAGATGCGGGGGTGGTGATTGAACCGCTCCTCGAAGAGGTTGAGCACCGACCCGCAGCACCCGGATTTGTCCTCCTTGGCCCCGTAGCGCACACAGGCGATGCGGGAGTTGATGATGGCCCCGGCGCACATGGGGCAGGGCTCCAGGGTGACGTACAGGGTGCACCCGGTGAGCCGCCAGGAGCCCACAGCGGCACAGGCCATGTTGATGGCCTCCACCTCGGCGTGGGCGGTGGCCAGGCCGTCCGCCTCCCGGCGGTTGCGGGCCCCGCCAATGATGTCTCCGTCGGGGGAGACAATGACGCAGCCCACGGGCACGTCCCCCTGGGGGATGCAGGCTTTGGCCTCCTTCAGGGCCTCCTGCATGTATTCCTCGTGGGTCATGTTACTTGTCAGTGAGGATGGTGACGGAGGTGATAACGGGCTGCTCCGAGGCGGGAATGGTGCCGTTGTTGTCGGTGGGCTGGGCGTCCTTACAGATGGCGTCCACCACGTCCATACCCTCGGTGACGGTACCGAAAGCAGCATAGTCGGGGTCCAGGAAGGTGGAGTCCTCATGGACGATGAAGAACTGGGAGGAGGCGGAGTTGGGGTCGCTGGAGCGGGCCATGGAGATGGTGCCCCGCTTATGGGACAGGGGGTTGTCCCAGCCGTTGGAGGAGAACTCGCCCACGATCTCATGCTCGGAGCCGCCGGTGCCGTTGCCCTCGGGATCGCCGCCCTGGATCATAAAGCCGTCCATGATGCGGTGGAAGGTCAGGCCGTTATAGAAGCCGCTGTTGGCCAGCTCCACGAAGTTGGCGCAGGTGATGGGGGCGGCGGACTGGTCCAGCTCCACGGTGATGGTGCCGTAGTCCTTGACGTCGATGCGGGCGGTGTAGGTCACGTCCTCTTCCAGAGCGGGGGGCGTGTAGGTGTCGGCGCTGGTGGTGGCGGTGGGATTGGCAGAGTTCTGGGCACCAGAGGTGGTGGAGGGCTTCTGGGTCAGCACCACAGCGGCGATGATGAGAATGGCCACCACCACAATGGCGCCGATACCCCACACCAGGGGACTCATGTTTTGTTCAGACTGGGTGGATTTGGCCTTGGGCTGGGGGGCGGAGTGGGGATTGGATTTCTTGTTCTTTTTCTTAGACATGGCGGAAATTCCTTTCTAACATAATGTCGGTTACCAGTGGAGAATACCAATTTTCCAGAGGAAGACGATCACCACGATGATGATAAGCACCACGAGCTTCATGATCTCTCTGCGCTGGTGTTGTTGGGCGGGTCCCGTGAGGTCCCGGGTGTGCTGCTGGATGTGGTCCAGGACGGCGGGGGGCACGGTGGTCTGGGTCTTTTCGGCGTTCAGGGCGTCCACCAGCCACTGGTAGCTGCGCTGGGCGTGGGCCAGACGCTGGTCCAGCTGGTGCC
>CABPXX010000082.1 GCA_902461475.1 uncultured Eubacteriales bacterium
TCCAGGAGCTAGTGGGGGAAGAGGCGGCCTCTTGCCTTGCAAACGCCAACGACAATCTGGGGGTGGAGTACCTGCGGGCGACCCGCCGCCTGGGGTGGAGCCCCAAGATCTATCCCGTCCTCCGGGTGGGGGCGGGCCACGACGGGGGAGACCACCCCCTGTACCCCTCGGCCTCCCATGTGCGGGGAGAAATTCGCACTGGGACAGTGGCCATGGACAACCCCGCCTTCCTCTCTTATAACCAGCGGGGCATGTTGGCCCGGCTGCGCTGCTTGGAGCTGGAGGACTGGAAGCGCATCCCCGACTGCGGCGAGGGATTGGCCCAGCGGCTGTACCGGGCGGTGCGCCAGGGCACCAGCTTGGAGGAAATTTACGATCTGGCCAAAACCAAGCGTTACGCCCACGCCCGCATCCGCCGGGCGGTGCTGTGGGGGGCGCTGGGGCTGCGGGAGCAGGACCGTCCCGCCCAGGTGCCCTATCTGCGGGTGCTGGGGGCCAATGAGCGGGGGTTGGGTGTGCTGCGCAACCTGGACGGCTCTGTCCCCGTCATCACCAAGCCTACCCACGGGAAAGGCATCCCCCTCATGGAGCTGGAGGCAAGATGTACTGACTTCTATGCCCTGTGCCGGGAGACCGTCACTCCCTGCGGGGCGGAGTGGAGCACCAGTCCGGTGATCTTGCAAAAGAGCGGCAATCATGTATAATGGGGAGGATGCCAGAGAAAGGGGAGAGAAGATGGACAGCCGAGGAGAGGGGAGAGAACGCTCATTCTTTCTCACATTTATGACGGTGATCTCCTGTGTGGCCGTGGTGATTCTCCATGCCAACGGGGTGTTCTGGAGCTTTTCCTATGAACGGGTGTGGCTCACGGCCAATGTGTTGGAATCTGTGTTCTACTTTGCGGTGCCGGTGTTCTTCATGATCTCCGGGTCCACCCTGTTAGACTACCGGGACCACTACGACACCCGAACCTATGCCATCAAACGGGTGAAAAAGACGGTCATTCCCTTTCTGGTGTGGAGCCTGATGGCCCTGGTCTTTCAGCTGATTTTGAAGGGCTATACCTTTGAAAGGGTGACGGTGTACACCGTGGTGGACACCATCCTCAACTCCCGATACTGGGGAGTATATTGGTTCTTTATGCCCTTGTTTGGGGCCTATCTGGCCATTCCGGTGTTCAGCCTCATCCCCAAGGAGCGGCGTAAAAGCATCTTCCCCTACATCATCGCCGTGGGCTATCTCTTCAATGAGCTGATTCCCTTTGTCAACCGCCTGTGGGGTAACGTCATTCCCGTCAGCGGGGAATTGGGCTTTCCCATCAGCCGCGGCTACCTACTCTACCTCTTTGTGGGCTACTACATTTATCACTACCAAGTGCCTCTGTGGCTGAGACGGCTTACCTATGTGCTGGGTGCGGCGGGATTGGCAGTGCATATGGTGGGGACTTGGTACTGCTCGTACCAGGCGGGGGAGATTGTCACCCTGTTCAAAGGCTATATGAATCTACCCTGCTTTTTCTATTCCACCGCCCTGTTCCTCTTTTTCCGCAACGTGAATTACCAGAAGTGGAACCGCCGGGTGACAGCCGCTCTAAACTACCTCAGCACCGAGACCTTCAACGTCTACCTGATTCACATGTTTGTCATCACCGGCGTGTCCGTGGTCTTCAAGGTCAGCTGGACCAGCTTTGTGAGCCGAACGTTGGGGGCGGTGGCGGTGTTTCTGGTGGTCGCCCTCATCTGTAAACAAGTAAAAAAGCTTTCCCTGGTGCGGATCGTGCTCCCGTGAGCAGCCCGCACAGGTGAAACCATAAACCAATGAGAAAGGAAGAACTGTCATGCGTGCCTATGAACGCTTTTTGACCTATGCCAAAATCCATACCCAGTCTAGCGAGGACACCGGGGTCACCCCCTCCACTCCCATCCAGTGGGACCTGGCTCGGGTGCTGGAGCAGGAGCTCCGCGACCTGGGAGTGCAGGACGTGAAACTGGATGAGCAGTGGTGCATTGTCACCGGCCACATCCCCGCCACTCCCGGCATGGAGCAGGTCCCCGCTCTGGGATTTTTGGCCCACATGGACACCGCTCCCGCCTTCACCGGGGAGAATGTCAACCCTGTGTTCCATGAAAACTACGACGGCGGAGACGTGGCCCTGCCCCGGGAGGGCCGAGTCATTCGGGCCGAGGAGTTCCCCTTCCTGGCGGATCTGAAGGGCAAGACCCTCATCACCGCTGACGGCACCACCCTGTTGGGGGCCGACGACAAGGCGGGCATCGCCGAGATCATGACCCTGTGTCAGCGGCTGGGGGGCCGGGGGGGTGGGCCCCGGCCCTGCTGGGCCAGGGAGGTTGCCCACGGCCCCATCTGCGTGGCCTTTACCCCCGATGAGGAGATTGGAGAGGGCCCCAACCACTTTGACGTGGCGGGTTTCGGGGCCCAGTACGCCTACACCGTGGACGGCGGCGCCGCTGGCTCCATCGAGTACGAGAACTTCAACGCCGCCTCCGCCAAGGTGGACATTACCGGCGTGTCCGTCCACCCCGGCTCGGCCAAGGACATCATGGTCAACGCCATTTTGTTGGCCCAGCAGCTCAACGCCCTGCTCCCCGCCCAGGAGACCCCTGCCCACACCGAGGGGTATGAAGGCTTTTACCACCTGGACCGTTTGGAAGGTACCGCCGCCGTTGTGCGCATGGAGTACATCATCCGGGACCATGACCGGGCCAAGTTTGAGCAGCGCAAGGAGACCATGCGCCAGGCTGTGGCCACCATCCAGGCCCAGTATCCCACCGCTCATGGGGAGCTGACCATGCAGGATAGCTACTACAATATGAAGGAGAAGCTCACCGACTGCATGTTCCTCATTGAAAACGCCAAGAAGGCCGCCCAGGCCGCAGGGGTTACCCCGGAGGTGGAGCCCATCCGGGGCGGCACCGACGGAGCCCGGCTGTCCTTTATGGGCGGCTATAACTTCCACGGCCCCCTGGAGTGCATCACCGTGGAGGACATGGACGCCGTGGTGGACATCCTGGTGCACCTGGCAGACATCCACGGGAAAACATTTACAAATTGTTGATGTAATTTTCATTTTATCCGTTAGAATGGAGAGGTGCATCGGGCGCAGTGGCGCCCGGAGAAAAATCCCCTGCGGGGAGGAGGACTTTCGTTGATCTATCGAAATCGTGGCTATGGGCCCATTGATCGGTTCTGTGCCAAACATCCCAATTTCGGTATCCCCAATCTGATGAAGATCATCGTCTTCGGCCAGATTGCCGTGTACCTGGTGAACATGCTCGTGTATGTGATGTTCAAACAGAGCTTTTTAAGCTATTTGCAGTTTGTCCCGGCGTATATTCTCCAGGGCCAAGTGTGGCGTCTGGTGACTTGGGTGGTGGTGCCCAATGCATCCAGCCCGTTTATGTTGCTGCTGACCTGTTACTTCTATTACTGGATCGCTGTCATGCTGGAGCGAGAGTGGGGCACTGCCCGGTTTACCCTTTTCTACCTCAGCGGCATGGTGCTGTCTGTGGTCATCGGCATGCTGGTGGGCTTGGCGGGCGTGGCCAAAATTAATCCCATGTATTTGCTCTATCCCATGAACCTGAGCTATTATCTGAACCTGTCCATCTTCCTGGTGCTGTCGGTGCTGTACGGAGAGATGCAGGTGCTGCTCTTCTTCGTGGTCCCAGTGAAGATGAAATGGATGGCCCTCATCGACGTGGTGTTGGTGATCGTGGATATGGCCGACTTCGTTCAGATGGGCTACTGGATGCTGGCCCTGGTGCCTCTGGCCAGCTTCATCAACTTCTTCATCTTCACCTGGCCCTTCTGGCAGGCCAAGCTGGGAATTGTGCGCCACAAGACCGACCCCAAAGTGATCCACTTCAAGCAGGCCCAGAAACAGGCCCAGGAGACAAAGGGGTATCACCACAAGTGTGCCGTGTGTGGCATTACCGACGCCGACGACCCGGACATGGAGTTCCGTTACTGCTCCAAGTGCGACGGCTACTACTGCTACTGCGCCAATCACATCAACAACCACGTGCACATTCACAAAGATTGATCGTCTTCATGTCCAGTGGGCGGACGGCGGAGGAGAGACCCTCTGCCGCCCGCCCACTTGTGCTCTGTGCCAATTTCAGGTATAATGAGGAAAATCAAAACGGATGAGTCAGGAGGAATGTCCCGTGAGACGACTTCTTTGTCTGGTGATGCTGCTGGCGCTGGCTCTGTCTCTCAGCGTGTCCCAGGTGTGGGCCGCCGACGAGACGGCGGAGGAGATCACCATTTTATATACCCACGATATGCACTCCAGCTTCCTGCCCAAAGAGGGGCCGGACGGGCACTCCAGAGGAGGCTATGCCCGACTGAAAACCCTCATTGATGAGCAGAAGGAGGAGCACCCCAACGCTCTGGTGCTGGACGGAGGCGACTTCTCCATGGGCAGCCTGTTCCAGACGGCCTATTCCACTTCCGCCCTGGAGCTGCGGGCCATGGGCCAGATGGGGTACGATGTCACCACCTTTGGCAACCATGAGTTGGACTACCGCGCCTCCGGCCTGGCCGATATGCTCTACGCCGCCGTGGACAGCGGGGACCCTCTGCCCGCCATTGTGGACGCCAACTATCTGCCCCCCCAGGAGGATGAAGAGATCTGGGATGCTCTGTACACCTACGGGGTGCAGGACTACCGAATCCTGGAGCGGGGCGGCATGCCCTACGTGATCTTCGGTCTCACCGGGGTGGATTCTGACGAGTGCGCGCCCATGTCGGGAATGGAACTCAGTGACCCGGTGGAGACGGCCAAGCGTGTGGTGAAAGAGGCCACGGAGAAGTGCCAGAACGCCTATGGGGAGGACCCCGTGGTCATCTGCCTGTCCCACTCGGGCACCGAGAAGGGGAAGGGGGAGGACTATGAGCTGGCCCAGAAGGTGGACGGCATCGACGTCATCATCTCCGGCCACACCCACACCACCCTGGAGCAGCCCATTGAGGCCAATGATACCTACATCGTCTCCGCTGGAGAGAACAGCAAAAATCTAGGTGTGCTCACTCTGACCCGCACCCAGGACGGGGTTGAGCTGAAGGACAGCCGCCTGGTGCCTGTGGACGAGCGTGTGCCCGAGGACCCGGAGATGGCGGCGTGGATTGAAGCGGCCAAGGAGCAGGTGGAACAGGACTACCTGGCGGACTTTGATCTGGAGTTTGACCAGGTGTTGGTGGACAATCCCTACCAGTTCGACACCGTGGATGAGGTGTACGACACCCAGCACGAGTCCACCCTGGGCAATCTGCTGGCCGACGCCTACTACTGGGCGGGGAACCAGGCCAGCCAGGACCCGGTGGACGTGGCCCTCACCGCCTCCGGCGTCATCCGGGATACCTTCCCCAAGGGGCCCATCACTGTCTCCCAGGTGTTCAACGTGGCTTCTCTGGGGATTGGAGCCGATGGGGTGCCCGGCTACCCCCTGATTTCGGTGTATCTGACGGGCAAGGATTTGAAAAATGCCATTGAGGTGGACGCCTCGGTGCCGCCTCTCATGTCGGCGGCCCAGCTGTTCTACTCCGGGGTTGGATACTCCTTTAATACCAACCGGATGATTTTCGACAAAGTGGACTACGCTGTGCTCATGCGAGAGGGCGGGGTCACCGAGCCCATTGTGGATGACCAGCTCTACCATGTGGTCACGGGACTGTACATCGGGCAGATGCTGGGAGCGGTTGAGAGCTCTACCTTTAACATCCTCACCGTGACCCCTCGGGATGCCCAGGGCAATCCCATTGATATCTCCCAGCTGGAGGACTACATCATCCACGACGACGAAGGCAACGAGGTCAAGGAGTGGTACGCCATCGCCTCCTACCTGCAATCCATGGGTGGCGAGATGGACCAGAAGTACGGACAGACCGACGGGCGCAAGCTGGTGTACTCCAGCTGGAACCCGGTGAGCCTGCTGAAAAATGCGGGGCTGCCCACCTTCGTGGCCATTCTGGCCCTGGTCATTGTGGTGGTGCTGCTGGTCGTGATGGTGGTGCTGGTGAGAAAATTCATTCTCCGCCGCATGAGAAGAAACTGAGACCTCACAGGAAGAAAGATGAAAAAGAGAAGGCCCCGTGCCCAGAGACAACCTCTGAGCACGGGGCCTTTTTGGTGAACCCTGGGGGTGTGCACCCCATAGGATGGAGTGCCGGATTCCCACCAGGGGAGCCGGGAAAGGAGAGAACTTCGATGGACCGACAATGGAATTTAGCGGCGCTGGCCGAGGGGGAGAGCGGATACGTGCAGTCTGTGTCCACCCACCTGGCCCTCAAGCACCGTCTGGAAGATTTGGGACTCATCCCGGGCACCCGGGTGACCTGTATGGCCCGCAGCCCGGCGGGGGACCCCTGCGCCTACCTCATCCGGGGCGCCCTCATCGCCCTGCGTCAGGCAGACGC
>CABPXX010000083.1 GCA_902461475.1 uncultured Eubacteriales bacterium
TGCTGCCGCCCTGGACTTCCGCGCCAAAGGTGTGGATATGATTCTGTGCACTGGCGGAATGAGCGTGGACCCCGACGACAAGACTCCCGGCGCCATCAAGGACACCGGAGCGAAGATCATCTCCTACGGTGCCCCGGTACTCCCTGGTGCCATGTTCCTGCTGGGCTATTTCCAGGATGGAACCCCCATTTTGGGCCTGCCTGGGTGTGTGATGTACGCCAAGGCCACCATCTTTGACCGGGTGCTCCCTTGCATTGCCGCAGGACTGCCCATTGACCGCCGGGAGATCAAGAAAATGGGCCACGGCGGGCTGTGTTTGGGCTGTGCCCAGTGCCACTACCCTATCTGTCCCTTTGGCACAGGACTGTGAGGGGATAGGATGCGGGAACGCATTTCATTGGAGGAGGCCTGGGCGCTGATTACGGTCCCACTCCGTCCTCTGGGGGAGGAGCAGGTGGACTTGGACCACGCTCTGGACCGGACGGTGAGCCGGGACGTGTGGTCGTCTATAGACCAGCCCCCCTTTGACCGCTCTCCTCTGGACGGCTACGCCCTGCAAAGCCAGGATGTCCAGGGGGCATGCCCGGAGCACCCGGTCTCCCTCCGTGTGGTGGAGCGGGTGTGTGCCGGAGAGGGGCCCCGCCAGCGGGTCACCCCCGGCACTGCCGTGCGCATTATGACCGGGGCGCCGCTGCCCCAGGGGTGCGACTGCGTGGTGCGCCAGGAGGACACCGACCTGGGAGAGACAGTGGTGCAGGTCTATACTTCCGTGTCGGCCTATCAGAACTTCATTGGGCGGGGAGAGGACTACACCGCAGAGACCTGTCTGCTCTCTGCTGGAACCCGGTTGGACGCCGCTGCTATGGGCCTGTTGGCCAGCGCCGGGTGTGACCGGGTGTGGGTGTACCTCCGTCCCCGGGTGGCTCTGCTGGTCACGGGGGACGAGGTGGTGTCGCCCCAGGTACACCCGCTCCCGCCGGGAAAGATATACACCGCCAACTCCCATCTGCTGTCCGCCCGGCTGCGCCAGTTAGGGGTAGAAGCGGTGACCTGTGCCACTGTGGGGGACGCCCCCCAGGAGACGGCCCAGCAGATGAGAGAGATGTTGGAGCATTGCGATTGCCTCATTACCACCGGAGGAGTGTCGGTGGGGGAGCGGGATGTACTGCACCAGGCCCTGCCAATGGCCAGGGCACAGCAAGTGTTTTGGCGGGGGCAGATGAAGCCGGGCACCCCGGCCATGTATTCTCTGGTGGAGGGAAAGCCCATCCTGTCTCTGTCCGGCAATCCCTTTGCCGCGGTTGCCACCTTTGAGCTGTTGGGGCGGCCTATGCTCCACGCCTTGTGCCCTGCGCCTCAATTTGAGCTTGAGACACGCCGGGCGGTGCTGGATACCCCCTTTGACCGACCCAGCAGCATGCGGCGGTTTTTGCGTGGGACGTATCAGGACGGGCATGTGAGACTGCCTCAGGACCATTCCTCCGGGTCGCTGCGCTCCCTGGTGGGGTGCAACTGCCTGTTGGAGGTGCCCGCTGGAAGCCAAAACTTGCAGGCAGGGGAGAAGTACACCGTCTATCTGTGAATCCGGGAGGAAGATACCATGGAACCCAAATTCAATCACTTTGACAGCGACGGCAACGCCATTATGGTGGACGTCTCAGAAAAACAGCCCACTTTGCGTACCGCTGTGGCGGAGGGTACCATCCGGGTCTCCCAGGCGGTGCTAGAGGCCATTTCTGGCGGCACCGCGGCCAAAGGGGACGTGCTGGGTGTGGCTCGGATGGCAGGAATTATAGCCGCCAAGCGCACCAGCGACCTCATCCCCCTGTGCCACCCGCTGGCTCTAAGCCACGTCAGTGTGGACTTTGAGCTGATGCCCCAGCAAAGCGCCGTGAAGGCCCGGTGTACTGCCAAGCTCACCGGAAAGACTGGGGTGGAGATGGAGGCCCTCACCGGGGTCAGTGTGGCCCTGCTCACCATCTACGACATGTGTAAGGCCATGGATAAGAGTATGGAGCTAGGGGACATCCACCTGGTGCACAAAGAGGGGGGCAAGTCGGGGGTATATGAGCGTGGCCAGTAAACCCACGGTGGTGGCGGTGTCCGGGGTGAAAAACTCCGGCAAGACTACCCTTATTACTGCCATGCTCCCCTACTTTCATCGGGCTGGGGTACAGGTGGCGGTGATCAAGCATGACGGCCACACTTTCCAGCCCGACCCGCCAAACACGGACACCGGGCGATACCTCCAGGCCGGTGCCATGGGGGCCGCCATCTACGACGGGGAGACAACCAAAGTGATCTGGCGTCAGACACCAGACTTGCCTGGGCTGTTGGAGCTCTTTCCCCAGGCGGACCTCATTCTACTGGAAGGGGAGAAGCACAGCCCCTGTCCCAAGCTGGAGCTGGTGCGGGCGGGCAACTCCGCCCAGTCGGTGTGCAACCCTGCGACCTTGCTGGCCTTGGTCACGGACACCACGCTGTGTCTGCCGGGGATACCCACCCTGTCCCTCAACGACCCGGCGGGGGTGGCGGACTTTTTGATGAAATACCTGGAGAGGGGGCGGACCACATGAGAGACCAGTACGGGCGGGACATTTGCTATCTGCGCATATCCGTCACCGATCGGTGCAACCTGCGGTGTGTATACTGTATGCCGGAGGAGGGGGTGGCGTGGATGCCCCACAGCCAGATTCTCACCTATGAGCAGATCGCCCAGGTGGTGGAGACGGCGTCCCGTTTGGGCGTGCGTCACGTCCGCCTTACCGGAGGAGAGCCCCTGGTGCGACCCCAGCTGTACCGCCTGGTGGAGATGGTCAAAGGGGTAGCGGGGATTGAATCGGTGGCCCTCACCACCAACGGGGTGCTGTTGGCCCAGCAGTTGCCCCAGCTACGCCAGGCGGGGCTGGACGGGGTGAACCTGAGTTTGGACACCTTGGACCCTCAGCAGTTTACAGCCATCACCCGCCGGGAGGGGCTGCTGCCCCAGGGCTTGGAGGGGCTGGAGGCTGCGGCAGGCACCCCGGGTTTAACCGTAAAAGTGAACTGTGTCCCCACCCAGTTCAATGAGGACCAGGTGGTGCTTCTGGCCAGATTGGCCCAGGAACGGGAAATCTCCGTGCGGTTCATTGAACTGATGCCCATTGGACTGGGGCGGGACCGCCACGGACTGACCCAGGAGCAGGTGATGGAGCGGCTGACCGATGCCTTTGGTACTCCCGTACCTTGTGCCAATCCCAAGGGAGCAGGGCCTGGGACCTATGTCACCTTCTCCGGGTTTGCAGGGAAAGTGGGATTTATCAGCGCTCTGAGCCACCAGTTTTGCCACCAGTGTAACCGAGTGCGTTTGACCGCCGATGGTCACTTGAAAACCTGCCTGCAATATCAGGACGGGGTGGATGTAAAGCCGTATCTGGAGGATGGAGTCGCCCTCACGGCGTTGGAGGATGCCCTGGAACAGGCCATGTACTACAAGCCTGCCGGGCACCACTTTTCCACCCAGACCCAGGCGGGAGACGAGAAACACAACATGAACCAAATAGGAGGATGAGGCCCATGGGACAAGTGATGGCTGTGTGTATCAGCGAGAAGAAGGGGACCCAGAAGAAAAATGTGAACTCCGCCACCTTTGTGGAGGACTGGGGTATTCAGGGGGACGCCCACGCCGGAAAGTGGCATCGTCAGGTGTCCCTTCTGTCCCATGAACAGGTGGAGGCCTTTCGGGCCCGGGGCGCTGTGGTGGACCACGGGGCCTTTGGAGAGAACCTGGTGGTGTCGGGCTTTGACTTCAAGACTTTACCCATTGGCACCAAGTTCCGGTGTGGAGACGTGGTGCTGGAGCTGACCCAGGTGGGGAAGGAGTGCCACGCCCACTGTGAAATTTACAAGGTGATGGGGGACTGCATCATGCCCCGGGAGGGAGTCTTCACCCGGGTGCTCCACGGGGGGACCATCTCTGTGGGGGATGAGCTGACCATCTGGGAGGGAGAAGCATGAGAGTTGCCATTTTGACCCTCAGTGATTCCGGCTATGCCGGGACACGGGAGGACCAGAGCGGGCCCCTCATTGCCCGCATGGTGGAGCAGGCGGGACACCAGGTGGTGTATACCCAGCTGCTCCCTGACGGGATCGAGCCCCTGTACACCACGCTGTGCCAGCTGTGCGATGAGAACCGGGCAGACCTCATTCTCACCACCGGGGGCACCGGATTTTCGCCCCGGGACCTGACGCCAGAGGCCACCGCCCAGGCCATTCAGCGCCCAGCCCTGGGGATTGCCGAGGGGATGCGCTACCACTCCCTGCAAATTACCCCCAAGGCCATGCTCAGCCGTGCCGCGGCGGGCATCCGAGCCCAGACCCTGATTGTGAATTTGCCGGGCAGTCCCAAGGCGGTGCGGGAGTGCCTGGAGTATATCCTGCCGCCCCTGGCCCACGGGCTGGAAATTTTGACGGGGCAGAGTGGAAACTGTGCCCGAACGGAGGAGAGAACATGAAACGGAAATCACTGGTATGTGCCTGCCTCGTGAGTGCCCTGCTGCTGCCCATGTGGGGCTGTAGCTCTACTCCCACCACCTCGGAGCAGACGGAGGTGGTGGTGTTTGCCGCCGCCTCTCTGGAATCTGCCCTGACCCAGATTGCCCAGACCTATGAGGCCCAGCATGAGGATGTCAAGCTCACTTTTACTTTTGACTCCTCCGGGACCTTAAAGACCCAGATTGAGGAGGGGGCGGTGTGTGACCTGTTCCTCTCGGCGGCCCAGAAGCAGATGAATCAGCTGGACAGCCAGGACACCACCGGGGCCAACACCGACGGCCTGGACTTTGTCTACTCGGACACCCGCATCGACTTGCTGGAAAATCAGGTGGTGCTGGCGGTGCCCCCGGAGAACCCTGGCAAGATCAATTCCTTTACCGACCTTGCGTCCGGGGACTATCTGCTGTGCATTGGCAACGATGACGTGCCGGTGGGAGCCTACTCCCTGGAGATTTTGGACTACTTGGGCTACTCTCTGGACCAGCTAGAGGACCAGGGCAAGGTGACCTACGCCTCCAACGTCTCGGAGGTGGCCCGCCAAGTGCAGGAGGGGGTAGTGGACGCCGGAATGGTGTATGCCACCGACGCCAGCACCTATGGCCTCAACGTGGTGGATGCCGCCACGCCGGAGATGTGCCAGCAGGTGATCTATCCTGCCGCCGTGATGAAGAGCGGAGAGGCGGACAGTTATGACGCAGCGGAGGAGTTCCTCACCTACCTGTACACCAATGAGAAGGCCATCTCTGTCTGGAAGGATGTGGGCTTCACCCTGATCGCCCAAGGGGACAACTGATGGACCTGTATCCACTCTTCAACTCTCTGCGCATTGCCGCCCTGTCCACCGTCCTCATCTTCTTTGTGGGCCTGTGGGCAGCCCAGGTGATCTCCCGGTGCCATCCGGTGGTGAAGGGGGTTCTGGACGTGGTGCTCACCCTGCCCCTGGTGCTGCCCCCTACAGTGGTGGGCTATCTGCTGCTGTGCCTGTTGGGACCCAACGGGGCAGTGGGGAGTGTGGTGGCCCGCTTGCTGGATGTGCGCCTGACCATGGTGTGGTATGCAGGGGTATTTTCCTCGGCGGTGGTGGCCTTTCCCCTGATGTACCGCACCGCCCGGGGCGCCTTTGAGAGCTATGATACCACCCTCACCGATGCCGCCCGTACCTTGGGGCGGAGAAATGTGTGGATTTTTTGGCACATTCAGTTGCCCTGCTGCCGCCAGGGGATTTTGGCGGGGACGGTGCTGGCCTTCGCCCGTGCCCTGGGGGAGTACGGAGCCACCTCTATGATCGCAGGGTATACCCCGGGAAAGACCGCCACCATCTCCACCACGGTCTACCAGTTTTGGCGCACGGGTAACGATACTATGGCGCTGCGCTGGGTGCTGGTGAATCTGGCCATCTCTGGGGTGGTGCTGCTGGCCATCAATCTGTTGGAGCGCAAGGAGAGGTGACGGATATGTCCCTGACGGTAGACATCGAAAAACAGCTGGGGAAGTTTCGGCTCCAGGTCTCCTTTACTGCCCCTTTGGAGGAGGTGACCGGACTGCTGGGTGCCTCAGGCAGCGGCAAGACGGTGACCCTGCGGTGTATTGCCGGACTGCTCACCCCGGACGCAGGTCACATCGAACTAGACGGTCGAGTGCTGTTTGACCACAAACAGGGGGTGAACCTGCCGCCCCAGCAGCGGAAGGTGGGGTATCTCTTCCAGCAGTACGCCCTCTTTCCCCACTACACCGTGGAACAGAATATTGCCGTGGCCACCCGGGACCAAACGGCGGTGGAGGAGCTGCTACGCCGCTTTCAGTTGCAGGAGCACCGACACAAGCGCCCCCGTCAGCTCTCAGGGGGACAGCAGCAGCGGGTGGCTCTGGCCCGGATCCTGGGCGCTCAGCCCCCTGGGAAACT